>JAHCKI010000254.1 GCA_026125865.1 Rhodospirillales bacterium | reverse complement strand
CGATCCACCAATTGCTTCACGGTGGGAATGAACCCATCCCGGTAAAACGGATCGGTCGCGAAACGATAGGCGTTGTGACCGGCAAACAACAGGTTGTTGTCGATGTCGCCTTCGTGGGCGACGGATTGGAGGGTTTTCTGAATACAGAATGAGCGTGGATCAGCGGGTTTGCCCGTTGTGCCCGAAGCGTTTTCGGACCAGTTGGAAAAACGGCAAGCGCTGAGGCAGCCCATGCAGCTTTGCTGGTCGATGCGGATTTGCTGTGAGCTTTCCGGTGTCACGAAAATCAAGGTGTGGTCGGGCGTCCGCATCGCCTCCGTAAAGCCGTCGGCGATCCACCCTTCCGCCCGCGTCTTGTCGACGGCGGTTACGTACACAAGACGTTTTCGCGCGCCGATGGGCAGTCCCTCTGTCTTGTCGCCGGCCGGTTTCGATACGTATTCGACGTGACGCTCGTTGCGTTCGATCAGCTCGACCAGGAAATCGTTGCGAACGGCCGACGAATAGAAGCCGGTTGGGCTGAAGCGGTGCAGATGGACGTCGCCCTCCCGAAGCGTCAACAGGCGCCGCTTCCACTCTTCGGATACCGGGCTTTCCTTGGTCACCACCGGCCTGGTTCCGAACTGGAATACGATGGGTTCCAATTCCGGGTTGCCGATCCATTCCTCCCATTCCCGGAGATTCCAGACGCCGCCGGCCATGAAGATCGGGGTGTTGTCCAGGCCGCAGGCGCGCATTTGGCGGCGCAGGTCCCGCACGCGCGGTAAGGGATCTTCGGGCTTATTTGGATCTTCGGAGTTGGAAAGGCCGTTGTGGCCGCCGGCAAGCCAAGGGTCCTCGTACACGACGCCGCCGAGCAACTCGGCGTATTTGTGATAGGACCGCTTCCACAGGGCTCGAAACGCACGGGCCGACGAGATGATGGGATAATAGTAGAGCCCATACTCAGCGACGATTTCGGCGATGCGATAGGGCATGCCCGCGCCGCAGGTGATGCCGTGGACCAGTCCCTTGGCGCCTTCGAGAATGCCGTGCACGATCCGTGGGGTCGCGGCCGCTTCCCACAAAACGTTCATATGGATACGCCCGCGTCCACCGGCGCGTTCGTGCGCGCGTTGGGCCTGAAAAATGCCGCCATGGATCGCATAGGCGATCAGTTCTTCGTATCGGTCCCGCCGTGTCGACCCATGATACACTTGCGGAATGACGCGGCCGTCTTCATCGAATGCGTCCGCATTGACGGCGGAAAACGTGCCGACACAACCTGAGTCGGCAAAAGCGCCCGCACTTTCTCCGTTGCTGACGGAAACACCTTTTCCGCCCTCGACGATGGGCCAAACTTCGCGTCCCGAAATGACGACCGGATTTAAAGCAAACATTCTCTATCCCACGCGGACAAATACCGGAGGTCGCATTTCGTGATTTTCCGGTATGACATCAATACAAGCAACACCCCCAAAAGCGTTCGTCAAAAAAACAGTTCCCAGAGCGTGGTGCTCTAGGTGGTCCGCTATATGGCGCCGTGCAAACAAGGTTTTCGCATATGACATTGGCGGACTTTCCCGCCGCTGGCGCTACGCGTGTGCTGCGCGCCCAATAGGCTCAGGTCGATATTTGGCTCACCCTTCAAAAAGCTCAGGGAGAGGTACTGAACTAAAAAAAAGAACCTCATGCTGAGCCTGTCGAAGCATGAGCCTAGAGCAGCCTGAGCCTCATGAAGTCCGAGCCTGTCGCGCGCGACGGGTTCGCCGCGGGCGGCAGGCATGAGACCATCACATGCGATACCCCGTTTGCCCACTATTCGTTCGAGGCTGCCTGCTTTGAGATATCCTCTCCCGTTTTTTGATCCACTGCCCGTAATGAGAGCTTGACCTTGCCGCGGTCGTCTATGCCGATCAATTTCACCTTCACGGTGTCGCCCACTTGTACCACGTCGGTCACCTTGTTGACCCGGTGGGGTGCCAATTCACTGATGTGAACAAGTCCATCGCGACTTCCCAAAAAGTTCACGAAGGCGCCGAAATCGACGGTTTTCACCACCCGGCCGGTGTAGATGACATTGAGTTCCGGCTCGGCGGCGATACCGCGAATCCATTCGATCGCGGCATCGGCGGCGCGTTGATCGACGGCGGCGACTTTGACGGTGCCGTCGTCCTCCAAATCGATCCGAGCACCGGTCACCTCGCAGATTTCGCGGATCACCTTACCGCCCGGGCCAATGACTTCGCGGATCTTTTCCTTGTTGATCTGAATGACGGTAATCCGGGGCGCCATTTCGCTGATGGCGTCACGTGGCAGATCGATCGCCTTGGCCATCGCGTCGAGAATGTGGAGCCGCCCCGCAAGTGCCTGCTCAAGGGCCGTATGCATAATGGATTCGGTGATCGACGTGATCTTGATATCCATCTGCAGGGCAGTGATGCCCTTGCTCGTCCCCGCGACCTTGAAATCCATGTCGCCCAGGTGATCCTCGTCGCCGAGGATGTCGGACAGCACGACGAATTGATCGCCTTCCTTGATCAGGCCCATGGCGATACCCGCCACCGGCGCGCGCATGGGGACACCGGCGTCCATCATCGACAGTGAGCCGCCGCACACCGACGCCATGGACGAGGAGCCGTTGGATTCGGTGATCTCGGAGACCACGCGGATGGTATAGGGAAAGCTCTCCCGGTCGGGAATGAGAGCCCGAAGCGCGCGCCATGCCAACTTGCCATGACCGACTTCGCGACGGCCCGTGAAGCCGACGCGGCCGGCTTCGCCGACGGAATACGGCGGGAAGTTGTAGTGCAACAGGAAGTGTTCCCGGTACTCGCCCTCGAGGGCGTCGACGATTTGTTCGTCTTGTCCCGTGCCGAGAGTGGCGACGACCAAAGCTTGCGTTTCGCCACGGGTGAACAATGCGCTTCCGTGAGCGCGTGGAAGCAAGCCGACCTCCACCGCGATACTGCGGATATCGGTGTTTCCGCGTCCATCGATGCGCTTGCCCGTGGATAGAATATCGCCGCGGACCACGTCCTTCTCGATGGTCTTGAAGATATCGTCCAGATGAGCTGAGAGAAGTCCTTGATCGAGGCTGTCATCCGACGTCAGGGAGCCGGTCACGCGTTCTTTGACCTGCGCGATTTTTTCCCGGCGCGGGGTCTTGGCGGTTTCGCGATAGGCGTCGCGCAAATCGTTTTCCGCCATCGAGCGCACGCGCTCGGCCAACGCTGCCCGCCCCTCGGGTTCCGGCGGCAAATCAACGGGTTCGCGGGCGCAGGCCTCGGCCAGGTCGATAATGGCGTCGATGACCGGCTGAACGGCTTTGTGGCCGAAGACAACGGCACCCAGCATGATCTCTTCGGTCAGCTCATTGGCTTCCGATTCGACCATCAGCACGCCTTCCTGAGTGCCGGCGACCACGAGATCGAGTTTGCTGGCGCCCATCTCGTCGACTTGCGGGTTGAGCTTGTATTCGTCGTCGATGTAGCCGACACGGCACCCGCCGATCGGGCCGAGAAAAGGAACGCCCGAGAGGGTCAACGCGGCCGACGTACCGATCATGGACGGAATGTCGGGGTTGTTTTCCAGGTCGTGGCTAAGAACGGTGCAAATGACCTGGGTTTCGTTGCGAAAGCGCTTCGCGAACAGCGGTCGGATGGGGCGATCGATCAAGCGGGACGTCAGCGTCTCTTTCTCCGAGGGGCGTCCCTCGCGCTTGAAAAAGCCACCCGGCACCTTGCCGGCGGCATAGGTGCGTTCCTGGTAGTGGACCGACAGGGGGAAAAAATCCACGCCCTGCTTTGCTTCCTTCTCAAAGACAACCGTGCACAGCACCTTGGTTTCGCCGTAAGTAACCAGCACGGCGCCGTCGGCTTGGCGAGCAATTTTCCCGCTCTCCAGAACCAAGGGTCGTCCACCCCATTCGATTTCCTTGCGGAATTCCTGAAACATTCGTTCTTTCCTATCGTTGCGTACGGGTACGCGCCAGAGCAAAATGCGATCAGGTCGACTTACATGTTCGCATGAATTTGCTCTAAATATCAAAGACCTAGAGTCAGATCGCGAAATCGGATCAATTCAATCTGATCGCAACGCGCTCTAAAGTGCCCCACCGCTCCCGTGCCGGGGTCGCCCGGCCTGAAGCAGGTATTGCGGACGTCAGCGACGCAGGCCCAAGCGCTCGACTACTGTCTCGTAGCGCTTGACGTTCTTCCTTTTGAGGTAGTCCAGCAGCTGCCGGCGTTGACCGACCATCATCAAGAGACCGCGTCTGGAATGGAAATCCCTTTTGTG
>JAHCKI010000253.1 GCA_026125865.1 Rhodospirillales bacterium | reverse complement strand
CGACCGACAGTTCATCAAGGGAACGGTTGAAGTAATTGAGCGCGGCGGCGGTGACGCCATAGGAACCGCGACCGAGATAGATCTCGTTCATGTAGAGTTCGAGAATACGTTCCTTGCTGAATGCCCGTTCGATGCGAAACGAGAGGATCGCCTCCTTGATTTTGCGGTTCATCGACACTTCGCTGCCGACCAGGAAATTCTTGGCCACCTGTTGCGTGATGGTCGACGCCCCCTGCAGCCGCCGGCCCGTCCCCAAATTCTTGATGTTGGCGACCATGGCGCGGACGATGCCGCGAAAATCGACGCCGGGATGCTCGTAGAAGCTCTTATCCTCGGCGGATAGAAAGGCATTGATGACGAGGCTGGGAATGGCGTCGATGGGCACGAACACCCGCTTTTCTATGGCGTATTCGCCGAGCAACCGGCCGTCGCCGGTATAGAACCGGGTCGTGACCGGCGGATCATAGTCCGCCAATTGCCGATAGTCGGGCAGATCCCGCCCAAAATGGTAGAACGCGAATGCCAGCGCGCCGGCGCCGATGAGAGCAAACACGAAAAGGGAGCCGAAAATTGCGGCAGTAATTCTAATCATTGACGATTGTCACGCGCCCGATGTCATCCGATCAGCTGATACAACACCGGTTGTGCACAGATCTGCGACGCGGCGCAACACCGGAACGAGGGCCGGCCCTAAACGACTTGATATTCGGCGAGAATGCGTGCGTTCATGCCCGCCGTCAGATTGGAATCTCATCGGAGCATCGACCTTTTTGGAGGCTCGACGCTACCGTAGTCGGGCCTCCTTGGTGCCCCGAAAGTAGGTGTCGGTCGCCATGGCGACGGCCGTCGCCAACTTTAACAGATAGGCCTCGCGCTGCAGCAGCCTCTCGTCCTCACGATTTGACAGCAATCCCAACTCGACCAAGACCGAGGGCACGTCGGGCGCTTTCAGTACCGCGAACCCGGCGAATCGATGGGTGTTGCGCAGCAGTGCCGTGCTACGGCCCAGTTCGTCCACAAGCATCGACGCCAATCTCGCCGAATCGTTCATGGTTTCGCGTTGCGCCAGATCGATCAAAATCGTCGCGACTTCCGGCTCCTCGACGGACAGATCAACGCCGGAAATCAGATCGACCTTGTTTTCCCGTTCGGCCAGTGCCGCGGCTTCATCGTCCGATGCCTTTTCGGAGAGAGTGTAGACCGAGGCACCGCGAACCCAACTGACGGGATTGGCGTCAGCGTGGATCGAGAGGAAAAGATCGGCACCCGCCTCGCGCGCGATTCGGATCCGATCCCGCAGGCGCACGAAAGTGTCGCGGTCGCGCGTCATCACAACGCGGTAGTGTCCGCGACGCAGCAGCTCCTGTCGTAAAATACGAGCTGCCCGCAAGGTGATTTTCGCCTCTCGCACACCGGAAGAGCTTATCGCTCCCGGGTCCTGACCGCCGTGGCCCGGGTCGAGCACAATGACCATTTGACTCGACACCCGGTGCGGTTTGCGAAGGGGTGCACGAAAAACCACGGGTGTCGGCGTCAATGCGGGCGGAAGCGGTCTGAAGACGGGGGCAATACCGCGAGACGTCTTCGCTATGGTCGTACCACCGACGGGGGTTTTGCGATCGACGGCATCTTTTGATTCGGGGGAAGCACCGATGGCTGTTCCCGGCGAAGGCTCATCGTTGCTTTCGGTTCGCGCGACATCTGTTTTGGCAATGGATCCGTCATGGCGAAGCGTATCGGCCGCCGTTTCCGCGTCGTCCGCCTGTTTTGCGTTCGCTTCTTCTTGTTTCGCGCCAGCCGAATCGGGAACCCGTACCATTTTGGCGAACACCGCTTCGGAGGTGCGAATCAGGTCGACGACAAGGCGCTGGCCTTGCCCTCCCTGACCCGGGATGAAGCGTGCCTCGTCGATGGCCAGCGGCGCACTGCAGTCAAGGACGACACGTGACGTACCGGGCTGAAACAGCCCATATCGCAAACTCTTCAGAAGGTCGTTCTCAATGGTCAGCCGATCCACCGGCAATTGCCAATCCACTTGATCGAGATCGAACACGATACGACAGGGATCGCTGAGCGAAAAATGACGGAATGTCACCCGCTTGCTGAAATCGAGAACGACGCGCGAGCGGTCCCCATTCTGACTGACACGGACGCCGGTGATGGCCGATTCGCCTCTCGCCCACGCGAACGACGACGCCACCGACACGAACGCCAGTGCGACCACAACCACGCAAGCCAAACCTCGAATAAAGTCGCAAAAAGGTCTTTTCATACCAACTGTGAAGTTCTTCCCCATCTGTCGTGATTTACAATCATTTTTCGATTTTTTTCAATGCCTAACAATGGACACTTACAATCTTTTCGAAACATGGGCGTTGTCGAAGCGATTTCCTGGCTGTATCTTAAGTACCTAGCGTCTCTAGCCGTACGGGAATTGGCATCGGGTTATACGCTGGCGTAAGGCCATGAAAACGGCGTCAACCCCTAGTTCACGACGGTTGGTTTCGGCGCGGTCGCTGGTGACCGACGGTCACTATTTCGCATAAGCTTGAGCAATACCACCATGGCACAGAGCGCAGCCCGATCGCCCCACTGCCCCGGCCTCGATGTTCGAGCCGGTATCAGCGCGATCGCTGGCGCCTCATGGCAATCATCATACATAGCCCGTGATTCGCGGTGGCCTTTGTCGCCGCGGGCTGCGAAGGCTCGGAGTTATGGAGTTAATGACAACGAAACGAATGCTGATCGATGCCGCCCACCCGGAGGAAACGCGGGTGGCAGTCGTCGAAGGGGACCGCCTAGTCGATTTTGACGTCGAGGTTTCGTCCCGACGACAGCTTAAGGGTAATATCTACCTCGCCAAGGTGACGAGAGTCGAACCGTCCTTGCAGGCCGCGTTTGTCGACTACGGCGGCAATCGCCACGGATTTCTGGCGTTCAACGAAATCCATCCCGACTACTACCAAATTCCTGTCGCCGACCGGGAAGCCTTGCTTGCCGAGCAGGCGGCGGCCGAACATGCCGAAGATGCGGCAACCGAAGAACGACGCGAAAAAGATGGCGAAGACGGCGCCGCCGAGGACATCGAAGACGAAATCGAAGTCCGCCGGCCGCGAATCTCGACGCGGCATTACAAAATTCAGGAGGTCATCAAGCGACGGCAGATCATGCTCGTTCAGGTGGCCAAGGAAGAACGGGGCACGAAGGGCGCGGCGTTGACGACCTACCTGTCGCTGGCCGGCCGCTATTGCGTCTTGATGCCGAACACCACCCGCGGCGGCGGTATTTCGCGCAAGATCACCAACGCCACCGATCGTAAGCGGCTCAAAAAGATCATTGGTGAGCTTGGTGTCCCCGAGGGTATGGCCGTCATCCTGCGCACGGCCGGCTCGGAGCGCAGCAAGGCGGAAATCAGGCGCGACTACGACTACCTGATGCGCCTTTGGAGCAGCATCCGCGAGTTGACCCTGACGTCGATGGCACCGGCGCTGGTGTACGAGGAAGGCAGCCTCATCAAGCGCTCGATTCGCGATCTCTACGATCGCCTGATCGAGGAGATTCTGATCGAGGGCGAGCAGGCCTATCGCACCGCCAAGGACTTCATGAAGCTGTTCATCCCCAGCCATGCCCGTCGCGTCAAACTGTATGAGGACAAGAACCGGCCGCTGTTTCAGAGTTTCAGCGTGGAAAGCGAACTTGAGGCCATGCACCAGCCCCTGGTGCATCTCAAATCCGGCGGCTCCATCGTCATCAATCCGACGGAAGCCCTGGTCGCCATCGACGTAAACTCCGGCCGTTCGACCCGCGAGCGTCACATTGAGGAAACGGCACTTCGCACCAATATTGAGGCCTGCGACGAAGTCGCCCGCCAGCTCCGTCTGCGCGACTTGGCCGGGCTCATTGTCGTCGACTTCATCGACATGGAGAACCAACGCAACCAGGGGCAAGTGGAACGGCGCTTCAAGGAAGCGATGAAAAGCGATCGTGCCCGTATCCAGCTGGGCCGCATTAGTGTGTTCGGGCTCATGGAGCTGTCGCGTCAGCGCCTGCGTCCCAGCTTGTTCGAGACGAGCTTCGAAGCCTGCCCGCACTGCGCCGGCCTGGGGATTCAACGAACAACCGAATCGCTGGCTTTGGCCGTTCTTCGCAGCATTGAACAGCATGCGCTGGCGGAAACGATGTCCGAAATCAATGCGCGTGTGTCGCTTCCGGTGGCCCAGTACCTCCTCAATCAGAAGCGGCGCATTCTCACCGACCTGGAATCCCGATTCAGCGTATCGATCACCATAGC
>JAHCKI010000252.1 GCA_026125865.1 Rhodospirillales bacterium | reverse complement strand
CCCGATCTGCCGCACATTCCCGTCAATGCCGTCGAGTTGGAACAGGTGGTGTTCAACCTGGTCAAGAACGCCATCGAGGCCGTCGCCGCAGCCGGCCCCGAGGGCGATGACCGTCGGGTCCGGGTCCGCGCCGGGGTGACGGACGATGGCGCCGTCGAGGTCGCCGTCGCGGATTCGGGCCCCGGATTTGCCGAGGGCGACGCCGAGACGGCGTTTGCGCCCTTCTTTACGACGAAACCCGGCGGCATCGGCATGGGACTGGCCATCTGTCGCGCCATCATCGAAGGCTTTGGCGGCGATATGTCCGCCGCCAACAACGCGGACGGTGGCGAAAGTGGTGGCGGCGCCGTCGTCAGTTTCCGCATTCCGATCGAGGATCAAGACCATGTCACCTGACGAACCCACTGTTTTTATCGTCGACGACCATGGCGGTCTTCGCAAGTCCATGGCGTTTTTCGTCCGAAGCGCGGGATTCCAGGCCGAGACGTTCGAGTCCGGCGCCGCGTTTCTCAAGGCGTACGACGCCGCCCGGCCGGGCTGCCTTGTCCTCGACCTGCAAATGCCCGGCATGAGCGGCTTGCAGGTTCTGGAGCACATGGCCGCCAAGGGCGATTGCCGGCCGGTGATCATGGTGTCGGCCCATGGCGACGTCCCGACGGCGGTGCAGGCCCTCAAGACCGGCGCCGTGGACTTCGTTCAGAAGCCGTTCAAGGACCAGGAATTGCTGGAACGTATTCGCCAGGCCATCGGCCTCGACGCCGAATGGCGCCGTTGGCAGTCGGAGGCGCGCGAGGTGCTGGCGCGCCTCGGCACGCTGACCCCGCGCGAGCGGGAGGTGTTCGACCTGACCGTCGACGGTCTGTCCATCAAGGAGATGGCCGAACGCCTCGGCGCCGGTACCACCACCATCGAAACCCACCGCCGCCACGTCCTGCAAAAAATGCAAGCCCGCTCCGCGGTCGACCTCGCCCGCCTGGCCTCCCTCTGCCGAAACCCCTGGGGACCCGCCCACTACGGGTGAGTCCATGGGCGCGGAAAACGACCGTTCACTTCCATTTGCTCGGCTCGTTGCTCAAGCCGTTGCATGGACGTACGTCCAGCGCTTAACGCAACCTTAATCCGGCTTGGGCAAACTGGCGCAGTATGTGCGTTCCGTGTTTAGCGGCATTCGGATTTGAGCGAGATGGAGTCAACCGTCAAAGGCGCGAAAAGAAATACGGTGGCGGAAAAACCGGCGCCGGCGGTGCGCGCCGATCGCGGGCCATCGTTGACGGATCGCGATGTTCCCGGCGGCAAACCGTGGACCGATGGTCACGCCGTCAATATCCGGGTCAGCATTCCGCTGCCGTTCGGGCGCTATTACGTCGCGTTGGTCTCCGGCAAGGAACGGCGCTGCACCGCTCGCCGGGCCCTGGATCGCAAAAAGCATCCTTTGTGGCAGTTCGGGAACGTTCTTTTCTTCGGGTTCGTCGGAACCCTGATCGGCCTCTCCTTCCTCGCCGCAACCCAAGCCCTGATCGTCCTCGTTTTCACCTCCAGCTAAGGGTCTTGAATCGGGAGCCTTGACCAAGCATGTCGCGCGAGCCTTGCGAGCGCTGGGCCGGTGCGATAACGTGCGGCCTCCCGTATGCGACCATGGCTTGCCCAAATTTCACGCGGAGGGGTGCCGGAGTGGTCGAACGGGGCGGTCTCGAAAACCGTTGTACGCGCACGCGTACCGTGGGTTCGAATCCCACCCCCTCCGCCAGTTTCGTTCAAGTAATACTTTGCCCTGTATGGGGTGTTTGTTGAAAATATCGTTATATAGAGCGGCGTTGGTAGAAAATTATGGGGGCTGTAATTTTTTAATGGCGCAATTCTGTTCTCTGCGTTCCGAATGCGCATTTAACGTACGACCGAGTATCTCTTGCGGGCTCACGAAGAAATCGAGCGTTTGGCCTTGAGGACAGCCTCATCACCGAGGTGGAAGGTAAACGCGACTTCGATTGAGCCGTTTTCGAGCAGTTCGGCCGAGACGTGCAAGGTTTCACGCATGGCGAGATTGGCGCGGGCAGTCATTGTGGAAAAAATTGCAATAATTTGAACCATCTGCTCAAAGAAGTTGACCTGACCTCTTTATTTTCTGGGCGACGGCGAAGCGGATTGAGCAAATCCAGTAAGCGATGGAAGCCGAACAGATGGTTTTCCCATGCCTCGCCGACCGCAACGAGAAGGCGGCGGATGTCATGATCAGAGACCTGCAGGAATGGATCCTGCTCTTCCAGACCCGCCCGCTGCCGCTACCTGCATAGACGTCTCTGACTCAGGAAATGATGCAAAGCAATTAGACTCACCTGGTTTCTTGCAGGTGCTTGCAAATTGTCGCCATTAAATTGTGCTTAGCGGAGTAATGCGCCTAAAAGCCGCGTTGACATCGCGCCATGGCCCGCATACACCGAGATGGCTTTGTAATACTCTGATATCGTTCGTTACCTCTTCGTTTGTCCGTAAGTCGTCCGCAACGTATTTTTCAAATAAAAAGAGTGCGCGCTACCGAACCTTGAGAAGGTTCCCGGGCGTTTTGACGTGTTTGGGAAATCGTTTGATTTGGATTTGTAGAGAGGGACCAATGGCAACAACCGATCAGTTCCCCGGAATTTCTCCCATCACCTATTGGCAGTTCGAAGAAACCAAAGGAACAACGGCCAGCGACAGTGCAACCGGTCTTGACGGTATTTACAAGAACGGCGTCAATTTGGGAACAGAAGGCGTGCGCGGCAACGCCGCCAAATTTGACGGCGAAAACGATTACATGCTCGTGGAGCACAATGAGGCCTTCGCGCTTGACGAAGGCACGGTGCAATTGTGGTTCAACGCCGATGAACTGGAAGGCCGGCAAGGATTGTTTTCGAAGGACGCCTGGGGCTTCGGGACCGGCGGCCACCTCTCCGTCTACCTGCAAGGCGATGACTTGGTGGCGCGGCTGCAGGACACCGACGAAAGCCACAGGATGACGGTGTATGACGAGCTTTCCACCGACAGTTGGCATCAGGTGGCGGTGAGCTGGGGGAAAGCCGGCCTGAACCTTTATATGGACGGCGTCCTGAGGAAAAGTATCGACTATACGGGCGGACTTGACGCCACCTCGGGGGGATCGGGCAATACCGAGCCCATCACCATCGGTGCCTCGCTCATCGACAGTCTGAGCAATAGCTCGGAGGGTGTTGGCCACTTTTTCAATGGTCAGATAGACGACGTCGCGGTTTTCGGCTCACAACTCGGCGCCGCGGACATCGCGACCCTCTACAAGACCGGGATCGACGTGCCGAGCACCGGTACAAGTAACGAATCAACCACTACGAGCAGCGGCAGCAGTAGCGAGAGCGGGAGCAGCACGGCTACTAGCAGCAGCACTGCCAACAGCAGCACGAGCGGCAGTACAAGTAGCAAGGCAAGCACCAGTTCAAGCTCAAGTTCAAGCAAGACCACGACGAACGACAGCAAATCCACTTCGAGTTCCAGCACGACCAGCACCACCGATAGTAAAACAAGCACGGCCGACAGCAAAACAACGACGAGTTCGAGCAAGTCCAGTTCGAGCTCAACCAAAGACACGACAATAAGCAGCACCGGCAATGACACCACATCGGATTCCGGTGCCAGCAAATCAACCAAGGTGTCCGCGAGCAAATCGGTTTCGAGCGACCCGGTCAAAATCATGCCGCTCGGCGATTCGATCACCGAAGGCTCCAGCAGCGGCGGCTATCGCCCGAAGCTGTGGAATAAGTTGAAGGCCGATGGCTTGTCGGTGGATTTCGTTGGTAGTCAGGAACGGGGGCCAAGCGGTTTCGATGACGACCACGAAGCCTACCGCGGCAAGACGATCGACTGGATCGACGCCCGCGTCGTCGGCTTCCTGAAGAGCAACCCGGCCGATGTCGTGCTCCTGATGATCGGCACCAACGATACGGGAACCAAAGACACCGCCAGCGAAATGGGGGCGCAATTGACCTCCACGATCAACAAGATCATCTCGGTCGATTCGGATATTAAAATCCTTCTCGCGTCGATCCCGCCGGTCGATCCGGATCGGAATACGGCGGCGCGCGTGGCGAAAACGGAAGCGTACAATGCGTTGATTCCGAAGATCGCCGCGAAGTACAAGGCGGTCGAGTACGTCGATATGTCAAAAATCACCCCGGACGACTTGGCGGACTCGGTGCACCCCAACAGCACCGGATACGAGAAAATCGCCAGTGCCTATGAAGACGCCATATTGGACATCTGGACCTAGAGCGCGGCGCGATCAGATCGGGTCG
>JAHCKI010000251.1 GCA_026125865.1 Rhodospirillales bacterium | reverse complement strand
ATCGGTGTGCTGGCGATTCAATCCATCGGCCGCCGCACCTATCGCGAGGACGAAGTCGAGGCCCTGCAGACGGTCGCCATGGTCTTGGCGCAAGTCGTCTTGATCGGCGATCTTGTGGGCCGGGAAGAATTGGCGCCGGCCGAGGGCGCCTCTATCGTGACTCGACGTCTCGAAGGGGTCAGTCTCAATGACGGCATCGGCTTCGGAATCGCCCACCATCACCAGCCGCGGTTGACCATTCGCAAATATGTGGCTGACGACGCCAAGGCCGAATACAAGCGTCTCGATGCCGCCGTTGCCGACATGCACGGAACACTCGACGACTTCCTGGGCGCGGTGGATACGACCGAGGGGGGCGAATACCGTGACATCCTCGAAAGCTATCGGATGTTTGCGGCCGATCCCGGTTGGCTGCGCCGCATCAGGGAAGCGATCGAAAGCGGTTTGACCGCCGAGGCCGCGGTCGAAAAAACCACCAATGAGATCCGAGCGCGGCTGGGGCGGGCATCGGATCCTTACCTACGGGAACGGATCCACGATTTCGAGGATCTGGCCCGCCGCTTGTTGCAGCATCTGCTGGGCGAAACGGCCCAGGCGACAAAACCGCCACCCGATAAGGACTTCGTGCTGGTGGCGCGCAACGTGGGGCCGACGGAACTTCTCAATTACGACCGTAGTCGATTGCACGGATTGATTCTGGAGGAAGGTTCGGCGACGTCGCATGCGACCATCGTCGCCCGCGCCCTTGATGTGCCGGTCATCGGTTACGTTCGCGATGCGCTGACGCGAATCGACGCCGGGGACCCCGTTGTTATCGATGCCGAGCACGCACAGGTGTTCGTCCGCCCCAGCGAGGATATCTGGTACACCTTCAAGGCGAGCGTGGCGGCGCGAGAGGAGCGGACGGCGGCCTACGCTGCGGCGAAGGACCTGCCGCCGGTTACGAAAGACGGCGTTCGTATCGGCGTCCACATGAACGCGGGACTTCTTGTCGATCTCGATCATCTGGACCGATTCGGCGCCGATGGAATAGGACTCTATCGCACCGAAATTCCGTTCATGACCCGCTTGGATGTGCCGACGGTGGCGGCGCAGGAATCGCTGTACCGCAAGGTGCTGGAACTCGCCGGAGACAAGCCGGTCGTCTTCCGAACCCTGGACATCGGCGGCGACAAGATCGTCGCTTCCTGGGAGCGTGTTACGGAAGAGAACCCGGCCATGGGATGGCGCGCGATTCGCGTTGGGTTGGACCGGCCGGCGTTTCTGCGTCAGCAGCTAAGGGCAATGATTCGGGCGGCGGCGAATCACGACCTCGCCGTCATGTTTCCGATGGTGGCCAACGTCGATGAGTTCGTGTACGCGCGTCGGCTGTTCGATCTGGAACTGCTCAGAGAAGAACAACGTGGGCGTGCAAAACCGAGATCCGTCCGCCTCGGCGCGATGATCGAGGTCCCATCGCTGTTGTTTCAACTGCCGGCGTTGTTGTCCGTCGTTGATTTCGTATCCGTCGGCACCAACGACCTGCTTCAATTCCTGTTTGCCAGTGATCGCGGTAGTCCGCGAATGTCGGAACGGTATGACCCGCTGTCACCTATCGTCTTGAACGTTCTCTCGGATGTGGTCAAGCAATGTGAGGCGGCCGGCGTGCCGCTCCAAATCTGCGGTGAAATATCCGTTCGGCCGCTCAATGCGATGGCGTTGATCGGTATTGGTTTTCGCAACCTGTCAATGCCGCCACGGGGTATCGGTCCGGTGAAGAAGATGGTCAGGGATGTTTCGCTTGCCCGACTTGGGGAGTATATGCAGCTCCTACGGGTAAAAAAGGACGCGAGCATCCGACCGCATTTGTATGCATTCGCGCGCGATCACGGCGTCAGCATTTGACTTCTGGGGCCATGTGGGGCACTCTCTCATCATTGTTTTGGATAATTTCTGCAAGTGTCCTGTGAGCGTTTTGCAAGGAAAACGCGATACCTCATGAAGCTGATGTTGAACCGGGACTCGCGTTGCCAAGCTTTTTGCGAGTGGAGTTGAGGGGCGACTCCATTGAAGGCGAACGTGTTAGAGGCAGGGACTGTGGTCGATGACCGAACAGGGGAATAATAATCAGACCTCGCGCATCGGACCGTTGCTGCGGGCGTATAGGCTGAAGCAGGGGACGAGCCTTCAGGAGGCCGCCGCCTCCCTGCGAATCCGTGAATCGTTTTTGCGGTCCATTGAAGACGGGAACTACGGCGCGCTTCCGGGGACAACTTATGCCACCGGTTTTATTCGCGCCTACGCGGAGTATCTCGATCTGGACGGGGCCGAGGCGGTACGCCGATTCCGTGCGGAAGCCGAAGTTCCGAAAACGACTCCAGCCCTTCAGTTCCCGACGCCGATGTACGAAAGCAGCACACCGCGTACGGGTGTGGTCCTCGTCGGCCTATTGCTGTCGGTCGTCGCCTACGGCGCATGGTACACCAGCACCATCAAAGACGGTTTCATCGTTGAACTTGTGGCACCGGTACCGGGGCGGCTGGCCTCGTTGTTGCCGGGAGACGACATTTCGAGCGGATCGGTTCCCTCTTCCCGGGGAGAAGGCGTTGGCGGTTCGCAACCGGGGACGGCCGAACCGAAAATGGTCGCGGATTCGGCGGTGGCGACACCGGATCAACACGCGACGGCGGTGGCCTCGACAGACAAGCTCGACGAGAATGAATCCAAGGCCGTTACTGCGCAACCGACGGCCTCTCCCGGGATCAGCGGATCGCAAGCACGAACCCTTGACGGTCCAGCGGAATTGGATGTGGCGTCCGCGACGTCGTCCTCAAGCGAAGCCGGTTCGGCTGTCGATGCCGAAGCGAATGATGTCGCGGCACTGGAAAGGCCCGTTGTCGTGGAGACAGTGCACGGACGGAGCGTTGGTTCCGACGCGTTCGCTGCCGAACCTTCGACGACGTTCGACGGAGAATCACTTGGGGCCCGATTTGCCAACGGCGATACGGAGCTAGCCGCGCTTGGCGACACGTCAAGGAACGCGTCGTCGTCGCGGATCGTGTTGAAGGCGGTCGCCAAGACCTGGGTTCAGGTCAAGGACGGGCAAGGAAACCGGGTCATCAGCCGTTTGATGAAGGCCGGAGAGGCTTACAACGTTCCCGACGAAATCGGGCTCAAGATGAAGGTCGGCAACGCCGGTGGCCTGCAAGTGGTTGTCGATGGACAAGCCGTGCCGGTCCTGGGCAAGGCGGGCGAAGTGGTTCGTGTCGTTTTGGACGTCGACCGTTTACGGGACGGCACCGCCATCGACTGACGGGGTGTTGTTCTCATTCGGGGGGGCAGGCGACCCGCTGGCATGCGTATTTCTGTCAATTCGTCTGCCCAGCGCGGGAACGCCTAGGACTGACCCCTCGCGAATTCAGACATTGACCGCGCCCATGTCGGTGCGGCAAAAGACGTGGTCGATGGTTGCCGATGGACGGCACCCGATCAATCCAGTCATTGTTCTGCCGGGAAAAGGGCCATGACAGCGGCTTTGACGCCCATTCGCCGCCGCACCAGCGTTCCGGTCGATGTCGGTGGCGTGGTCATCGGCGGGGATGCTCCCATCGTCGTTCAGTCCATGACGAATACCGACACGGCCGATGTCGACGCCACGGTGGCGCAGGTTACGGCGCTCGCCCAAGCGGGGTCCGAGCTGGTTCGCATCACGGTCGATCGCGAGGAAGCAGCGAAGGCGGTCCCGCACATCCGCGAGCGCCTCGATGATGCCGGCATTTCCGTGCCGCTCATCGGCGATTTTCACTACATCGGCCATCAATTGCTCTCGCGTCACTCCGCTTGCGCCGAAGCGCTTGCTAAATACCGCATCAATCCCGGCAACGTCGGGTTTCGCGAAAAGCGCGATCGGCAGTTCGCGTCCATGATCGAAATCGCGCTTCGTCACGATCGGCCGATCCGCATCGGCGTCAATTGGGGAAGTCTCGATCAAGATGTCCTCGCGCGCCTGATGGACGAAAACGCCGCGTCGGCGAACCCGAAGCACGCCGACGCCGTGATGCGCCAAGCCATCGTCACGTCGGCGGTGGAGAGCGCCGCCAGGGCCGAGGAGATCGGTTTGGGGCGCGATCGGATCGTCCTTTCCTGCAAGGTCAGCGATGTACAGAGCCTCATTTCCGTCTATCGCGATCTGGCGCTTCGCTGCGACTACGCCCTGCATCTCGGGTTGACCGAAGCGGGAATGGGATCGAAAGGCGTCGTGGCATCGGCGTCCGCGCTGTCCGTTCTGTTGCAGGAAGGTATCGGTGACACCGTCCGCATTTCATTGACGCCGGAACCAGGCGGCGACCGCACCG
>JAHCKI010000250.1 GCA_026125865.1 Rhodospirillales bacterium | reverse complement strand
TTCCTGTTCGCGTGTGGGACCCGGCGACGAGACTGTTCCATTGGCTGCTGGTGGCGCTGGCCGCGGTCGGCATTTACACGGGGCTAGTCGGCGGTCTCGGCGAGATGGATCTTCACATATGGTGCGGGTACGGGATTCTCGCGCTTGTCCTGTTTCGCGCCGTTTGGGGCTTTTTGGGCAGCAAGTATTCCAGATTCGGTGATTTCATTCGCGGACCGAGAGCCGTCGTTCGCTATGCTCTCGGACTGTTTTCGCGAGCGCCGATGGTGGTGCTGGGACACAATCCGCTTGGCGGTTGGTCGGTGCTGGCGATGCTGACGTCCTTGCTCATCCAGGCGTCAACGGGCCTTTTCGCCAACGACGACATCTTCACGGAAGGCCCCTTGGCCGATCATGTCTCCAAGGCCACCAGCGACACCCTGACGGCCATCCACAACATCAACGCCAATGTGCTGTTCGCATTGATTGCCCTTCACCTAACCGCCGTGCTGAGCTACCGATTGGCGAAGGGCGAAAACCTCGTCAAAGCGATGATAACGGGCAGCAAGCGGATTGCCGCCGGCGACCCGCGATCACTCATCGGTTTCGTCAATCAATGGCGGGCGGTCGTCGTCATGGCGGGCGCCGTCGCGGTCGTCTGGATTGTCGTCACCTGGTAACGCGCAACGCCAGCACCCGCCGATGCGACCCTATTAGTCCTCTTTGCGGAATGTATCGTGACAACCCTTGCAGGTCTTGGCGAGGGCGCCGAGAGCCGCCGGCACACCGTCCGGGTCGGTTTCAGCCGCCTTCGCGAGATTGGCGGCGGCTTCCTGGAATGCCATCATCGCTTTTTTGAAGTCCTCGGGCTTCTCCCAGATGACGGGAAGCGCTTCCGTCTTGCCCCCACCGGACCCTTCGGGGAATAGTTTGGGGGTGATCTTCGAAATGTCCTCTATTGCCCGAACATGCCCCGCGAGATCATCCTTGAAAGGCACTTCGCCCTTCACGATTCCCGCCAAGGCAGCAGTGTGGCCGCCGAGCGCCTCGTAAACGGAATGACGGTATTTTTTTATGCCCTCATCGGCCTGTGCGGCACCGGTCAAAGCGAATCCCATGAGTGCCAAACCGGTGAGCGCACCGACGCGTATGGATGCAAGCATTCCAAACCTCCTGCAAGTTCCTAAGGTAGAAAGAAAAAATGTTGTCGAAACGACAACAGGCGTCCGCGAGTGCCAAACGCCGGTGGAAAATAGAACACAGAAGCTACCGCTCGGCACGTAAATTCCTTATGGTGGCGGCAACTCACGTTCCCCAATCACCCATTTCGGTCCTAGCCTTCAATGACAACACCCATTCGCTCGCTCTGCGTGCTTTGCGGATCTCGCGAAGGAATCAATACCGCCTATCGCACCGCCGCCGCCCGGCTCGGTACCATCCTGGCGCAGAGAGGCGTTCGCCTTGTTTACGGGGGCGGATCGATAGGCCTCATGGGGGTGATCGCCGACGCGGTTCTGGCGGGAGGTGGTGATGTCGTCGGCATTATTCCGGAATTTCTGTTGAAGTACGAAGTGGGGCACCGACAACTGAGTGAGTTGGTCGTGACCGACAGCATGCAGGACCGCAAACGCCGGATGTTCGAAATGTCGGACGGATTCGCGGTTCTTCCGGGCGGTCTCGGAACCCTGGACGAAGCGTTCGAATACATCACCTGGAAGCAGCTTCGCCTGCACTCGGCGCCGATCGTTGTCCTCGATATCGACGACTACTGGGCGCCGTTCAAATCCATCGTCGACGCGGTCGTTGCCGGCGGTTTCGCCCATCCGGCGGTCAACGAGCTTTACACCGTCGTGACCTCGCCCGAGCACGTCCTTCCCGCACTGGAATCGGCGCCGCACCCACAAGATGTGGTGCTGACGAGTCATCTGTAAACAACGACGGGTCAAGCCGAGGCTAAGTGGGGGGGGTAAACGGATTTCGACGATGACAGGAAGCAGGTGTATACGCCTCGCCCTTTCGCTACTCACCTTTCTGCCCATGTTGCCGCCCCAAGGATTCGCTGAAGACGCGCACGAGCACCCTTGCCCGAAGCCGGGGCAATGGGTCCTGCCATTGACCGGCGAGACCGTTGCGCATGACCGTTTCGTCGCCGACATCGCGGCGCGTCCTGTCGTCCTTCTTGGCGAACACCACGACAATGCCGACCATCACCGCTGGCAATTGTCTACCATCGCCGCCTTGGCCGGTCGGCGGGCCGAGGTAGTCTTGGGCTTCGAGTCCTTCCCCCGCGCGGCGCAACCGGTGCTGGATCGCTGGGTGCAAGGCGAACTGACGACAGAGGAATTTCTCGAACGGATCCGATGGGCCGAAACTTGGGGATACGGGGCGGATCTTTATCTGCCGTTGTTTCGGTTCGCCCGTCTCCATCGTATTCCCATGATCGCGCTCAATATTGACCGCACCCTCGTCAAGCGTGTCGCCAAAGATGGCTGGAGCGCCGTGCCCCAGTCCGAACGCCAAGGAATCTCCGATCCGGCACCGGCGAGCGAGGCCTACCGCCGATCACTGGCCACCGTCTACGCCATGAAACAGCGCCAACGCCATGCGCCCTCCGGTGCTCCGGCCGCCAATACCGTCGCGATGCCAGACCCCACCCATGAAGAGATCGAAGCCGCCTTGTCCGATCCGGCCTTCCAGCATTTCGTCGAGGCGCAGCTCACCTGGGATCGCGCCATGGCGGAGGCCCTGCGAACGGCGCGCACGACCAAGCCCGAAGCGTTGGTCATCGGCGTCATGGGGCGGGGACATGTGGAACATCGCTGGGGCGTGCCTCGTCAACTGGAAGACCTGGGCATCTCCGACGCAGCTGTGCTGTTGCCGTCAACGCGGGAGGAAGCCTGCAAAGGTCTTGCGGCCACAGTGGCCGATGCCGTGTTTGTTTTCGAACCGTTGCAAGAGCCGGCAAAAAAACGCGCGCGGCTCGGCGTGATGATCGAAACCGCAAACAAGAATGACGGCGTGCGCGTCATCAAGGTCCTGCCGGAGTCCGTTGCCGCCGACGCCGGTGTGGCGGAAGGCGACATCATCGTCGAAGCGGCCGGGGTCGCGACGGCAACGACGGGGGATCTCATCGCCGTCATCGGCCGGCAGGCGCCGGGCACTTGGCTGCCCCTGACCGTCGTTCGAGGTGACGAGCGCCTCGACATTGCCGCGAAGTTCCCATCGAATTTCGAGGATGGGGAATGATTCCACTGAGAATGGGTCTTTGCTGGGCGTGCGCGATCGTGCCGGCCCTGGTCTCGTTGTCGTTATCCATGACCGATGCTCGGGCGGATGCCGTGCATCACGACTTAGACATCTACCTCGATCCCAACTCTTCTTACTTCAAGGCGACGGATCGCATTTCGTTTTCGGAGTTTGATCGGAATCGACGACTGGTTTTCCATCTCGCGCCAAATTTTCAAGTGGAGGCGTTCGCCGAAGATCACGGTCCGCTCACCATGGACCGTCACGGCGACCGTTTGTGGACGAGAAACATCGTTGACCCTTCACAACCGATCGAAATCACCTATCGGGGGCGACTAAGCGGCGTTGGTGCGAACGACCGATGGCTGTCGGGTCCCGAGGGCGTGTATCTTCCCGCGGGTTCGGGTTGGCTTCCAGCGACAACGGACGAAGAGTCCAGCTTTCGCATGACGATCACGGTTCCGGATCCTTTTCGCGCCGTCGTACCCGGTCGTCTCGTATTCGACCAACTTATCAGGGGTGATTATCGCGCCAAGTTTTCCATTGACCGCGCGTTCGAACCACCAGTCCTGTTCGCCGGCCCCTATGTCATTCAGGAACGCTTTCAAGGGTCCGTGCGCCTTCGTACCTATTTTCACCCGGAAGTGGCCGATCTCGCCGAAACCTATTTGAACAACGCGGCTCGCTATCTCGATGCTTTCACGCCGGCGATCGGACGCTACCCCTTCGACACCTTGAAGATTGTTTCCTCGCCCTTGCCGGTCGGTCTCGGGTTTCCGGGAATCGCCTATGTCAGCCGCCGCATCCTGCCCCTGCCGTTCATGCAGACGCGGTCCCTCGCCCACGAAATCCTCCACAACTGGTGGGGAAACGGCGTGTTCGTGGACTACGACAGCGGCAATTGGGCCGAGGGTCTCACCACCTACATGGCCAACCACGCCATCGCCACCACCGAAGGACGCGCCAAAGCGCGCTTGATGCGCGCATCATGGCTCCGGGACTACGCCGCCTTGCCGAAGAGCGTCGACATACCCGTGTCCGGCTTCAGGGCGCGCGGTCACGACGCCTCGCAGATCCTCGGCTACAACAAGATCGCCATGGTGTTCCACATGCTGAGGCAGGAAATCGGCGAAGCCGCGTTCGA
>JAHCKI010000025.1 GCA_026125865.1 Rhodospirillales bacterium | reverse complement strand
CGCCAAGTTCGACGTTCGCGTAACGATCATCGCAACGATCGCAAATAGACCGGTAAGAATCGACAGCAGAGGTTGACAGCGGGCGAATGCTCCGTTCGCCTTGTAGCGGTTGAGGCAGTGCAGGCTGGCCGTCGACAACGCCCAAACCGCAAATACGCTGGTTTGAACGACATCCCACTGCCAAATCTGGCCGAACGAAAAGTCCTCGTACGCCCACCACATGCCGGCGACAAGACCGATCGACAAGGTCAGCCAAGCGGCGCGATCGAACCGCCGCGCAATGGAAGGCCAACTTCCCTCGCCAGTCGCCAAAGCTTGGAGGGCGCCACCCACGGGCGCCAGATACAGGACGTAGGCAGTGAAAATCAGCGGCGGATGGAATGCCATCCAGACCCGAAGGAGGTGAGCGTTCATGCCCAGTCCTTCGAGCCGTTCGGCATTCGCAGGCGGCAACGCCGCAAAGGGATTCCAGATGAGGGCCGCGGTAGCGAACGAGGCGGTTATCAGCAAGGCCCCCGGTCCAGCCCACCCGGGATAGCGTATCAGCCGCCGTGCCGCCACCGCCGTCATCGCCGAGAGAAGAAGCAGCGTACCTTCGTCGCCGCCCCAAAGATTGGCGAGCTTCAAATACCAGGGAAGAGAAGTTGCGCTGTAGAGCCAAACGTATCGATAGGCAAAATCGTCGGCGAGCAGATGCCCGATAAGGGCGGCCGCCAGGGCCAGCAACACGGATGCGACCGCCGCCGACAGCACCGCGCGACGCGCGGGAGCAACCACCGCAAGGAGGGCGGCGCCCATGGCCAGCGCCAGTGCGCAGCGCTCGAAGACCGGTCCCCCGACGACCAAAGGCGGAGCAGCGACGACGGCGACAAGCCACCACCAGCGCTGCTCGCGGACGAGATCACGGACCTGCAAACGCACCGCCGGTCCTTTTTTCAGGTCCATGATAACGAGCGATTCTCTGGAGATGCCGCCAGACCGCGTCCCGGTCCGCTTCTGGTTCGACATCGAAATAGCGGGCAATGATGCCGCACGCATGGGCAGCAGCGAAGCTGGCGCCGCCAAGCTTCGGGGCGCGACCGCCGATGTCAGCGTCCCGCGGAGAAGCGCCAAAATCCGCTTGAGCCGTGTGAAGAGCGGAGATCTCGCCGGGCCGGCAACGGGCATCGCCGCACACTCGGATGACACCTTCGTAGGACGCGGGGAACACCTCGCCTCCACGCGCCGGCGACGCGGCAAGCAAGATCGTGCCGGCCGCACGCGCCTTCATGCAGGCATCGCGGAGGACAGCCCGGTCCTCCTTCATGCCGAAGCTCATGTTGGCCAAGCGAGCGTGCTGCCTCGTCAGCCACTCAAGCCCCGCGGCAACGACCGCGGCGGATGTCGTCAGCGACGTGGTGAACACTTGCGCATTCAGCAAGCGGACGGTCGGCGCCCTTGCGAGAACAATGCGGGCGATTTCTGTTCCATGGCCCAGACGATCCTCGCAGGCCGGACAGTCACTAACGGAACCCTCGGCATTTTGCCGAAACCCGAGTTCAGCCTCTATCGCCCCCGACAGATCACTTTCCACTCCACTATCCAGCAAGCCGATGCGCACCGTACCGTCCATCGCTCGATCCAGCGGTTGTTGCGGACACCGGCAGCATTTGACCTGCCGCAAGCTCGACGACCAAATCGGCGCTCGATAGCGGTTCCGGCCGATGGGTGATCACCAGCCGGGTTCGGTCAGCGAAAAGGCGATCGATGGCTTCGCTGATCCGCACCTCCGTCTCGCGATCGATCGACGACGTCGCCTCGTCAAGGACGAGGACGAGCGGATCCTGCAGGAGGGCGCGGGCAATGGCGAGACGCTGGCGTTGCCCGCCGGAGAGCGCCGTACCGCGCGCGCCAACGTCCGTTTCGTAGCCGTGGGGCAGGCGGCAAATAAAGTCGTCGATTTGGGCGAGAGCCGCGGCCTCGCGGATGTCGGCATCGCTTGCCGTGGGCGCCGCATAGCGAATGTTGTCGAATACGCTGCCGGCGAACAGAACGGTATCCTGAGCCACCACCGCGACCCTTCGCCGCAGTGCGGTCAGATCCATCTCACGCACATCGATACCGTCGATCAGTATCCGTCCGCCCTGCGGATCGTAGTGGCGGTGCAGCAAATCGATCACTGTCGTTTTTCCCGCTCCGGAAACGCCGACCAGACCCGTCCTGGTTCGCGCCGGCACAGCCAGATTGACACCGTTCAGGATCGGACGCTCACCGTCTCGGTACGAGAAGACCACATCCTCGAAACGGATTTCGCCCATTGCATCCGCCGGCACCGCTCTTGGTGCGGACGGTTGCGTGACCACAGGCCGCTCGGTCATCAGGTCGAGCACCCTTTGCAGACTGACTTTTGCCCGCTGCGCGGCAACATAGAGGCCGAGCAGCGTCTGAACCGGTCCCGTGGCACGGCTGAGGTAGACCGAAAAAGCGATGAGGGCGCCCAGGGTCATCTGCCCCTTGATCAGCAGATAGCCGCCGGCGACGAAGACGACGGCGGTGCTGAGGGATGTCAGCAGACCGGGAACGGTGGCGGCGACAAAACCGGTCATCTGCTGACGCACGAGGTCGCTGAGGTAAAGCCGATTGAGGCCGGCGAGCCGCTCCGCCTCCCGTTGTTCGGCCGCGACCGACTGGATGAACTTCATCGCAGCCAGGGTGTCGAAGAAGAAGGCGGTCAGATCGCTGGCCCGCTCACGTACGGCACGCGTCCGCCGTTCAACCAAAGGCCGCATGTAGCGCAAGAACAAGAACTCGGCGGGCAATAGGACGAAGGCCAGTAGCGAGAGCTGCCAGCTCAACAGCACCATGAGAGCGAGGGCGCCGGCTAGAGCGATCGCCCCACTCACCATGGCCAGAAGCGAATCCACGGCGAAACGCTGGACCTCGGCGACGTCGCCGTCGAGCCTGTTGAGGAGGTCGCCACCCCGCGCTCGCGCATAGAACGCAGGAGAGAGACGCTGGAGATGCGCGTAAACGGCTTGTCGGATGGCAAACAGGATTTTGCCGGATGTGTTCACATATTGCCATCGATTGACGCCCGTGAGCAGAGCGGCGATCACCCCCACCCCGAACAACAGGGCGCACAGCGCAATGACCGTCGGCAGGTTCCCCGCCATCAGTCCATCGTCGATCAGGAACTTCGTGATGTACGGTTGGGCGAGAGTGAGACCGACACTTGCCAGCGAAAGGACGACCACAACCGCCAAGCGCCACGCATGCGGACGGACGAAGTTCAGCAGCCAAGGAACGGCCCGAACGCCGCCCGCTCTCATGCCGTAACCAGACGTGGCGGCGTTTCGTGAGCCGGGATCGCTTACCATCGATGGCGCGGCGTCAGCATGAAGCACCGGCGATCGCCGTTCCGGCCAGCACCGCGCCGGTCACGGATTCGTCTACCGATCTACTACACGAATTGAGGCGAGAGCCAAATCCGCGCCACCGGGCACCTGGATCGTGCCGATCCGCTCAAGGGAATCCGTGCTGTAGACCGCGATATCGTTCATGGTTCCCGCCAGGTAGATCTCGCTGCCGTCTTTAGACACGTTGAGACAATAGTAGGTATGGTCGAGGTCGATGCGCTTGACCACTTCGTGCTTGTCGCGGTCCATCTTTGTGAGTTGGGTATAGACCATGTAGACCTCGTTACGGCGGACGGGATTGATCGCCGAGGAAAAGATCACGACCGACGTGTCCTCGAAGTCCTCGGCCTCGAAGGCCCCCGTTTTCAGGTCGAGCGTGACGAGACCCGTCTTGTACGCCGCGGGATCGTCGGGCGAAAGGTCGGTTCGCACTGCGTAGTAGGGCGTCGAGAAGATGCCTGACTGTTCGAATTGCGGCCACACGTCCAAGACATCGGGCTCGCTGTAGTTCTCCCGACCCCAGTTTCTGATCTTGTGGGTGCCGGTGACCTTACCGGTCTTGGGGTCCATTTCGACGATGTCCCAACTGACCGCATAGAGCTTGGTGCCGTCCGTCGACGACAGCAACAACGCCGTGCGCCGTGGAGCCGGCAACGTGCGAACCGGTTGGGCGCCGACACCGTCGGCAGTGTTGTAGACGGCGATGTGGACATCCTGGACCTCATACTCACCAAGCCCAAGCTTCACCGGCGACAGGAATACGAACAGTTCCTTGCCGTCCGGGCTGATGTCCATGCCGAACATCGCCTTCGAGCGCACGCCCTTCTTGGAAAAATCGGCGCGAAACACTTCCTTGCCGCTATCGAGGTCGATACCGGAAACACTCTCCCAACCGTTTACGATCGCGTAAGCGGTTTTGCCGTCCGGCGATGGCGTCACCGTCAACAAACCTGGTGCCGCGTTGGGAATGGTATGGGTCTTCACGACCTCTCTTGCTTTCGCATCGATAACCAGCAGCTTGTCCGGTTTGGCGCCTGTGACAAGGAATTCCTTCGCGCCCACTTCGGCTGGTGATCCAGCCAGGACGAAGACCGAAGCGGTCAGCGCGATTGCAGCACCTGCGAGAAACTTCTTCATGTCATCCCCTCCCGTTCTCGTGTTTCGCCTGCGAGCCGATCTTCCGTTGCGTCTATTTCTTTGGAAAAACCGCTTGCAAAAGCCGCCAATCGCGCTGCGCCGAATCAGCGCCCTTGTTCCAATCAGGATAGGTATTGAGGGTGTCGGGCACCTGCGCCGGCCACCAGCACGGATCAGAGCACCCGTAGAGATCCGCTTCCATGGGCTGGCACAATCCGGCAACACCCCCAAATGGGTCAATTTCCCATCCGGGATCAAGTGTCGAAGAACAGCCGGCGACAACCTGCATCGCCCTCACCTCTTCGACCTTTCCTTCCTCCAGCGCCTTTTCCACGAGGCGCGCTTTCTTGTTCAGAGACTTCACATGCTTCATGACAACGCCCTCCGAGGCTCGATATGACGCATAAAGAAACCGGGATTTCCGTCCATAATACGAACATAAATTTCGATACCGAAGTCCACCCATTCGCGCATGAGTTCACAGTAATGATAGGTGGGGTGAAGAGGTTCACCATAGCGAACGTAGGACTCGTGGTAGCAACCGCCGGCACAAAGACTGCGAATGCGGCAACTGTCGCATCCTCGATCGCTTCGATCCTGGGCTCGCGACAGAAAGTCCCCGATTCGCGCTTTGTCGATTCCGTTCTCGACGTTGCCGAAAGCGGGTAAGGCCGAACCCAAGAAGCGGTGACAAAGGTTGAGGTTGCCATCCTTGTCCACCGCCAGCATTCCCAGTCCCGCACCGCAAGGCAGGGCCTTGCTGCTTCCTTCCGCAAGATCGGTCATCAGCTGATGCATGTTCGCGAAGCCGGTGTTCTCGTCGTTGAGAGCCGCTTCCAAATACTGTTCGCCGAGGATCTTCATGCCCGCGAACACATCGTTCAGCTCAAGATGACTGAGATTGAAGGTACTGATGGCGCCCGAGGTCACCGGCGCAAAACCGACCTCGAAAAAACCGATCTCGTCCTTCAGGTGCCGATGGATCGCCACGACGTCGGTTACGCCCGCTGTCAACGTCACTCGCGCCCCAACCGGACGAGCGCGATAGCGGGACAGCAGCATCTTCGCATTCCTGGAAACGACATCGTAGGTGCCCCGACCGCCGACGGTTTTTCGATTGCGATCGTGCAGTGCTTTCGGTCCATCCATGCTGACCGTGAGGCCGAAGCGGTGGTCATCGAAGTAAGAAACCAGCTCCTCGGTCAAAAGGGTCGCGTTGGTCGTCAACGAGAAATCGACGACCTTGCCCGTGTCGGCCGCCCGCTCTTCGGCATAGTCGACGACCTGCCTGATCAGCGGCATGTTGGTCAGCGGCTCGCCCCCGAAGAACACCAGGTTCACCCGCTTCCGTTCCCTCGCCTCCCGTAGCAACAAATCGAAAGCTTGCGCCGCAGTTTCGAAACTCAGGCGATCGCCCGCCGCCGGCGTTGCCAGATCCTCCTTGTAGCAATAGCTGCAACTGAGATTGCAGCCGGTATTGACGTTCAGAACCATGGTGCTGAGGGGATAGGATTCAGTTGCAACCGAACGCTGGTCCTTGCGTGCACCGGCATCGTCACTGAGGAAACCGAGATTGACGAATTCCCGAAGCGTTTCGACGACGCTGTCCGGTGAAAATCGCCCGTCGAAACGGTCACGGATATCCTTTGCCTCCACCGACGGTCGTTCGCAGAACAGATCCAGCACGGCGGCACCGACGTCGTCCAACTCGTAGAGGCCGACGGTCGGAACGTGAGCCAGGATTCGGCGTCCGTCGAGGCGAACCTGATGGACGTCGCCGGAATTAAAATACAACGCCGTCATCTGTTTCGCCTCTTACGTACCGGATCTCTGCACAAACGCTTCACTTCAGACCTGCCCGTCTCTAACGAATTGGCGGATCATTCCAGCGCTGCACCGTAACGATCAAGCGGCCGGAACCCTCCAATTGGCCATCACCATCCGCCACTTTGGCTACGACCTTCAGATCGCCGGCATTGTTGGTCGAGTACTTGCGCTGCGGGTTGGGGCCCGCCATCGCCGGAACGAACACGCCGTCCTGCTGCATGGTACCGGCGAACGCCACGTCCTTCATGTCGGCGGCAACCTCGTTGAAATCTTCGACAGACCAGGTGGCCGGCATCACGCCGACACGGACGTCGTCCTCGGTTCCCGCTGTGCCGTCGGCTCCGTTGAGATAGCCGACGGCTTCAAACTGCGCCGTGACCGGCGGCGTGAACCCGCCACCCACGCGGGCGATACCGTAGGCCGGTTCGACGAGCACCGAGTCCAGCTTCCGATAGACCGCGAGCGCCCCTGTCCCCTTGGTTTTGCCGACCTGGACATCGCGCAAACCGTCGGCCGCGTCGCTCGCCGCTTTTACCTCTAGGCGTATGTTCTCCGGCGTCGCCGAGATCATCTTGGTTACGCTGACGCCGTCGCCCAGGCTGACAGGACCATTTAAGCCAACGCCATGGATGGAAATCTCGGCCGATGTTCCGGCGCGCAGGTGCGAAGGCTCAACGGCAATTATGTCGGAAACGCCCTTTTCCATGCGAACGGCGTGAAAATCGCCCCCCACCTCGTCGGCGCTCTCGAGAAACCAGCGACCGGCCATCGAGTTGCCGTCGTCGGAAACGACGAGCACTTCGTTGACAGCATCGTCGGCCAGTTGGCTGCTGCCGCGCCATTCGTAGCCCGTGTAGACAATCGATTTGCCGCGGCCGCTCCATGTCTTGCCATCGGCAAAGCTGAGGTCGTAGACGGCGGCATAGTGATCTCCACCGTCGCTGTCGACCTTGAGCGTGCCGGCGAATGCGCCAACCCCGGGACGTCGACCAACGACCTGCCACATGCCTTCGAGATTTTTCTTTTCCTGTTTCTGCCAGTTGTTCCAGGCCACAGTGTTCAGAGGAAATGCTTTTTCCAGCGTTTCGGGGATCTTGGTCGAGGCGATCTCCCACCAGTTCCGGTCGCGGCCCAGGGCCTGGTATTCGATGGTCGGCCATTGCCCCAAGTGGAAGTGGACGAGCTTCAGCCACTCCGCCTTCGGGCGCCGCTGCAGAGCCACCCGCGAATAGGAGTGGCAGCGCGCGCACATGGTACCCAGGTCCTCGTCGGGAATGGTCTCGATCACGTTCGGACGGCGTTCGAGAATGTAGCGAAACGGCGCACTCTCCTCCGGCGCCAAGCCTTGCGTATCGGCCAGATACTTGACCATGGCCTGCCGTTCTTCCGGCGTAAACTCAGCTCCATGCACGATCATCATGCGCGCCAGGGTCATGTCCCAGCCCTCGGGGGTCTTGCGCATGGCCGAGATCCGATCCACCCCCCCATCGGGCAAACGTTTGTGACAGGAAGAACAGGCGGAATTGACAATGCTCTCGCCATCGAGGGTCTGAGCAGCGGTTTCTTTCGGCCCTGCAGCGAGGCAAGCGACCACCGCTGCAATCGTTGCGATCGAAGACGTCTTCAGCCATTTTTGCATGAGTTCACTCCCCACCATCGCGGCATCCGCGCTAACCTTCTGTTGCCTTGCCCGGAACCAACGGTTCCAGTTTGACCTCATTCCGACACCTCTCCTCGGCAAGGCGGTTCCATTCGACCTGTGCCGAAGCCCGGCGGGTTGCCAACCACTTCGCCAAATCTCAGGCGGTGTTCTCCCGCTCCCACAACAATAGCTTCCGCGACGACAACCAATCGCACGCCGTCTTCACGCCTTCCGCCGGGCGTTCCAAAAAAGCCGCGGCGGCGGTTATCACGTCTTCGCGTCGGTCGCCGCGCCGCCCTTCGAGGAACCTCAACAGGCGGACCAGAGGCACGCCGGCAACCTGCCAAATCCCACGCGGGTGATCGGGAGTCACCACGACCGGCCGACGGACCACGAAACCGTCTTCGATCGCCGGCCGCTCGATTGTCCGCGGCGGGGCACTGAACGCCGGCTCGTGGGCCGGGCGTTCGTCGGGCCAAAGGCAGCGCTCCGCCCAAAACGGCCCATCCGGCCAACGCTGTTCGGCGGCATAGAACATGCGCCCCGCCCGGGCATATCGAAGGAAGGTATCCCGGACCCGTTCACCATAGAACATCTTGGCAAGTTCGCCGTCTTGCGGCCGCGTACGCATTGTGTTGATGACGGGAACGGCAGCAATGGCGGAACCGATGGCCTCGAACACACCGTGACCCGACAGCGGATCCACGGCGGCGGCGGCATCTCCGACGCGCAAAACATTGTCCGCCACCGACGCCGACCCCATGACCGGCGTGGCATGGCGCGCGAACACCGGGCCATCGACCTCCGTTCCCGAGAACCATTCCTCGGCCTTGGCGAGAGCCGCTACTCGTTCCGCGAAAAAGGGCTGAAGCTCATCCCGTTTCGGGTGCGCCTCGCCTCCGCCGGCGACGATAAGCTGAATGACGGCTGTGCCGTCGCCGGGGGCTATCAACCAAGCCCAGCCATCCGCGAGGCTGGCGACGCAAGATCGAGCCCTATTCAGGCGATCGCTTCGCCGACCGGCGATAGCCAGCGTTGTCGGTCCCTGCACCCGCGCCATCCGTCCTGCGGGTGCCCGCCGGCCACGCGCCTCAACGACGAAATCCGCTTCGATAACGTCCTGGTGGCTGCCAGCCGCCCCCGTGACAACCGTCCACCTCCCGGTCTCACTTTCCAGCTTGCGTACCCGGCGGCGCATCACCACGACACCGCGTTCCTCGGCATCGGTCAGCAATGCCTTGTCGAAAGCACCCCGATCGACGACGTATTCGCGATTGACGGCGGTGGTCTCACCGTTCCAAGCGACGATCCGTTCGACCTCGGGCCCAACCGTGCCCAAGGCATGGCGGCAACCACGGTGATGAAGGGCTTCGGTCACCCGTTGAGAAAAGCCCTCAAGACGAAGGTGCGGATGGGGCCATGTCACGAGCACGACCCGATGGTGCAGCTCTGCGAGGCCAATGGCGGTGATGACCCCCGCCGGGCCACCGCCGAGCACGACCACGTCGAACTTTCCAGGTTCAGTCTTCAACCTGCTCGTTCCTCCCGCATGTGCCGACTTGATTGCCGGCTTCGTTCACTGTTGTCCGCTTATTTGCCTCCGCCTCAACAGAAGCTACATCGGGCGAAGGCGCCGATCCAAAAAGCCCGCTCAGAAAGTGACGACCGCCAAGAGCTGGAAGTAGTGGCCGAGCTTGTCGTTACCGAAAGTTGCTTCGGCACCGTCGCCCGGAATGAACAGACCATACAACGGACTGACCCAGAGATTGTCCGTCACGGCCCAGTCCAAGTAAACGTCGACCTCCTGACCGAAATGGTCGCCGACACCCGCTGGCGTCTCGCGGGTGTTGTAGTTGAAGTACAGGACATGTGCGCCGAGGTTGTCGAGCGGTTGTGCGTGGATACCCACGTGATGGATGTTGGCATTGGTGTTGAATGGGCCGGTGTAATTGCCCGAGACTTCACCCCTGGTACCAAGTCCCCAATCCGCGTGCCAGAGTGATCCCGTAAAACAGCGGATCGAACGCTTTTCTGTTGGAGGTGGTGTTGGGATCGTCGCCCGAAAAAGAGCTGAAGCGGTAGTGCGCGATGGCGACCACGGCAAATTGGCGAAGGTCCAACCGCTTCCACGTACCAGCGTACGCATCCACGTCCTCGGGTGGCGCGCCGTTATTGGTTTCGCGGACAAACTCGGAAGGAGAGGAAAAAGTACCACGCCGGACGCTGCCTTTGGCCGTACGCTGAAAACGTTCATGCCGCCTGACCGGCAAGAGCCTGTCCAAAAATGGGAACATCTTCGTCCACGTCAAGAATGCTTAGCCAGGAAACGCCGAACGTGCCCAGGTCGGCATCGACTCCCTCGATATTGATTCCTGCCAACTCGGTCTTGGCCTGTCCTTGTTGTCGGAGCTAAGATAGAACATTACATCACCACGCAATAAGGTCCCTGTCTGAATCGGAAAATGCCGGTCTTCCGGAAATACCTTCCGTGCCGCGTACCAGAAGGCGCCGCCCCGATCCAGCGACGAATCGAGACCGTCGCCCAAGCTCAGCGGGTCACCGGCGATAAGGAATCCGTCTCCAATCTCGAAATATTGAGCTCCTCCGGAAATATCGAACGCGTCCTCGCCAAGCTCCGGGAACCGCTCACCCGATCGCCATCCGGCGTACGCGTCCTCCAGATCCACCTTGGCCTCGTCTCCGGTCGTAAAACCTGCAGCATCGCCGTCGCCCGTGGTCGCGGTGAACATACCGCTGACCTTGCCGTAGAAGGTTCCCCAATCCGTACTTGGACTGAACGTCGCGGAAACGGAAGGTTTGACGTACCACTCCTGCCACGTAACGTCGTCTCGGCCTTGGCCCGAATAGTCCTCGCTGGAATGGAAAATGCCGGCGCCGACCTCCAGCCCCACATCCAAGCTTGTTCGGTCGTCCTTGAAGATGTTCTGATCAGCCCGCGCCGTTGAAGTCAGTATGCCTGCGGGCAACATGGCTGCCACACCAGCGGCTATCGCGCCATTGCGTATACACTGCCGAATTCTCACGACCCTGCTTCCTCCCCGCATTACTAGCCACACCCACGTTCTTTTCGATCCCCGTGGGCTTTCATTTGCTGGCTTATTGATTCCTGACAACTATTCGCTAGGTTGAGTAGCGGCGGCGCTACCCTGGCTACTCTCAACAGCAGCGCCTACTCTTTTCGTTATTTGCATAGACTACTAACGCGCGCAAGCGTTGCAAAAACCTCCCCACCACACAAAATAGTTATTTAGAACACCTAAATCACAGAACCGACAAGTTGTCTTGACATTTTTGGCCAAAGTCTTGTGGAATACATACGGTGCTGTAACGGGCAACACAATTCACCGACTAAGCCACGGCTCGAAGAAAGAAGTGGCGTGGGTGCTCGACAGAAATCACCCGGGAGGACAAGGCGCTGCGCCGATAGATGTCTAAGTACGCGACGATTTCGTCCGACGTTCTCGTCGGTTTGTGTGATGCGGTGTGCGCCGAAGGCGTTGACCCGCTCAATGTAAGTGATGCGTGCCATGTGTCGAGAGCCGTTTGGTTCGGTGGCGACGAATCGGTTCTGCTCAGCGATTTCGTGGGCGTTCTCGAACACGTCGCCCGGTGTACGGACAGTTTCGACTTCGGCTGGCGGGCGGGAAAGAACTTCGACCTGAATTGCCTTGGCGAGCTTGGTGAAGCCATCCTCTGCGCTCCAACACTTGGCTTGGCGCTGAAGACGTTTTCTGATTATTTACGCCTTGTTCAGACAACGACAATTCTGGATTTCCGGATCGACGGTGATCAGGCGCTGATTACATACCGCATTCTTGACCCGGATATCTGGCCACGTCGCCAGGACGCGGAGTTCACTTTGTCAATCTTTCAAAGTCTGCTCGAAACGTGCATTCGAGATGGGTGTCGCGATGTCAGCATGGCGTTCGAACATGGCAATGCAATGTTTGCCGGTGAGATGCTGTCAACGCCCGATCTCCAAGGTCGGCCGAACGTGATGACGTTCCCCGTACGCTGTCTTGATGTCGCGATGGGGGCGGGCGACCGGATCCGTTGGCGGGAGCGATCCCAACGCCTGAAGCTGGCGATGGTCGAGCGCGATCGCAGCCGACCTGTATCGGCACGAACCGAGGCAGCGATTTTCGGATCCTTCGGAAGATATAAGCCAAACCAACATCGGGTTGCCGCGGAGCTCGGCTTCTCATCGCGCTCATTGCACCGCCATCTGCAAGCCGAGGGGGAAACGTTCTCGGGTATTTTGACCGATTGTCGGCTCAGGTTTGCCAAGCACTTGCTGGCGCATAGAGATTTGCCGTTAAGCGAGATTGCCCTTGAGTTGGGATTTGAGGATCAAAGCTGCTTCTCGCGTGTTTTTCGAATCTCGACTGGCGTCTCGCCTTTAAGCTACCGGCGCAATGCCATTGCCGCGAGAGCGGGCCTGAAGTCCCAATGTGAATGACGAGGCTCGGCGGAAGCCTTGTTCAAGGCGGCGACAAGCTTGGTGAAACACGCGCCATCCGGTCGGCCGCTGCTTTCCAGACGCATGCGCCAGGGCGGCCCTCAACGTCTCGGGATCAGAACCGTTCGAGCGATCAGATCGGGTCAATCTGATCGCGCGGTCGTGCTCTAGATCATTGATTTCTAGAGCAAACCCATGCGATCAGGTGACCAGACCTGATCGCATTTTGCTCTAGGACCTCACTACTCGGCGGGAGCGCCGGGCGCAGCCGCCGGCGCCTGTCTGCGCGCCTCCGCTTCCTTGGCCTTGACCTCGTCGAACCAAGCGGCGTGGTGCTCTCTCGCCCAGTTCTCGTCGACCCGGCCGGAGGTCATGGAATGGATCGCGTCCTCCATGCCGATCGAGCCGATGTAGATATGGGCGATCATCAGCATGCACATGACCTGTGAGGCCGTGCCGTGGATTGCCTGGAGCCACTGCATCTGGCTCAGCGTCGCCCACTGAAACGGAAACAACAGGTTGAGTCCGGTCCCCGACAGCACCAAGCCGCCGCCGATAACCATCCAGAACACCGTCTTTTGGCCGAAGTTGAACTTGCCGGCGCGCGGATGCTCGGTCTCGAATAACAGGCCGCCGCCTTTCTTGATCCACCCCCAGTCGTAGCGGTCCCAGAAATTGTCCTTCACCCACAGCACAAAGATCATGACAAGGCCGAGCATGAAGGCGAATCCGACGTAGTTGTGGGTGAGCTTACCGAGTTCGGTGAGTGCAGCGAACGCCTCCTTGCCGATAACCGGCATCAGTAAATGCTTGCCGTAGAGCATGTTTACGCCGGTGACCGCCAGCACGATGAACGAGCCGGCGGCCAACCAGTGGGCGAAGCGCTCCACCCCGTTGAAGCGCAGGATGGTCCGCCCGGATTTGCCGTGCTGGATCCGCACCTTTCCGCGCAGCATGTAGAACCCGAAGACTACGAGAAAAATGGTCCAGAAGGCCGCCGCGCCAACGGTGTAGATCGGGCCGTTGCGCCATGCGCGCCAATTGTCGCCTTCCGACTGCACCAGCGTCGCGGCCTTTTGGTCGGGTATTGAAACCGTTCCCGTGACGCCCCGACGGACCTGGCGCCACAGCTCCGCGTCGCTGGTGGTGCCGAGAGTGCCGCCCGGAACCCGCCCTTCGGTCTGAGCGATCGCCGGCGCGAGCTCGACGTAGGCGGTGATCGCGGTCAGCGCCGCGAACAGACCGAAGAGCACCGCGAGAACCAGCGTCTTGATGCGGCGGCGGGGAACACTCTGCTCAGACATCAATCCTGCCCTTTCCTCTTGGCATCTCATTCTGCGCGGACCGTAAGCGCCCGCCGTTCAGAAGCCGCGCTGGTGCGCGGCGCGCTGGCGAAGTGCAGCCTTGCCTGTGGCCGCAGAGTCCGCTGCCGCCGGCATGCCGGGGCCAGCCTTACGCGTCGCCGTCGGAACGGAAGCAACCGCGCGGCCGACCGCCGGCGTGCCGCTCCCGCCGCCGATACCGCCACCGTCCCTCTGGCAATCGGCCCGTGCCCGCAACGCTAACAGGGCCTTGTCGTCGAGCGGCGTATGCGGCTTTCCCAGGTAGACCCCCTTCTCGTATTTGAAGGGGCGCGGTTCGCCGAAATCGCAACCGCCCATCAGAAGCATTCCGCACGCCATCACCGCGGCGGCTCCCATCGATACTCTTGCTTTCATCTCGCTCTCGGCTGTTCGATCTTCCCTGGAATCCACGTTCAGAGACGTGAATGACGGCGCCGCACCTTCCGCGACGCCGCCGAAATTCCGCCCGTGCGGTTCGATCAAGACCCCCCGGACTTGAGACCATAGGCCGTGCCCCAGCCCCAGGCGCCGGACCCAAAGCCGCGGGCTGCGACGCGCTCGCGGTAGATGTCCGACACCATGTCGCCATCGCCGCCGAGCAGGGCCTTGGTGGCGCACATCTCGGCACACAGTGGCAGCTTGCCCTCCGCCAGGCGGTTGCGCCCGTACTTCTGGAACTCGGCCGCCGAGTTGTCCTCCTCCGGTCCGCCGGCGCAAAACGTACACTTGTCCATCTTACCCCGGCTGCCGAAGTTGCTGGCTTGCGGATACTGTGGCGCGCCGAAGGGACACGCATAGAAGCAATAGCCGCAGCCGATGCACAGGTCCTTGGAATGCAGCACGACGCCTTCCTCGGTGTCGAAGATGCAATCCACCGGGCACACCGCGATGCACGGTGCGTCCGAGCAATGCATGCACGCCACCGACAGCGACCGTTCGCCCGGCTTGCCATCGTTGAGGGTGACGACCCGCCGGCGATTGATGCCCCACGGCACCTCATGCTCGTTCTTGCAGGCGGTGACGCAGGCGTTGCACTCGATGCAACGGTCGGCGTCGCAGAGGAACTTCATTCTTGCCATCGCAATTCTCCTTCAGCAGCGCCGTTATTGTCAGGCCGCCTCGACGCGGCAGAGGGTGACCTTGGTTTCCTGCATCTGCG
>JAHCKI010000249.1 GCA_026125865.1 Rhodospirillales bacterium | reverse complement strand
GATCGTGTAATAGGGTGAAAACGGAATTGTGTCCTGCGGTCCCTTGATGTCGATGCCAAGCGGATTGTTCGACTTCTTGGTGTGCAGCGCCCAAAGGTGCAGGAACACCAGCGCGAAAAGAATGAACGGCAGCAAATAGTGGAACGAGAAGAAACGGTTGAGTGTCGGATTGGCGACCGAGAACCCGCCCCATAGCCAAATGACGATTGATTCGCCGACGATCGGAATGGCCGAGAACAGGTTGATGATCACGGTCGCCGCCCAGAAACTCATCTGGCCCCAGGGCAACACATAGCCCATGAACGCCGTTCCCATCATCGCCAGCAAAATGAACACGCCGAGCATCCACAGCAGTTCCCGCGGCGCCTTGTAGGAGCCATAGTACAGTCCGCGGAAAAGGTGGATGTAGACGACAAGGAAGAACATGGAGGCGCCGTTCATGTGGAGATAGCGCATCATCCAGCCGTAGTTCACGTCCCGCATAATGCGCTCGATGCTGAGGAACGCGTAGTCCACATGCGGCGTGTAATGCATTGCCAGGAAAATGCCGGTCGCGATCATGATCACCATCATGATCCCGGCCAGGGAACCGAAGTTCCACCAATAATTAAGATTCTTCGGCGCCGGGTAGTCGACGAGATGCTCCTGCATGAGCGTAAAAACGGGCATGCGGTCATCGATCCAGCGGATCACCGGGTTTTTCCATTGATAGGTTGGGGTTGCGGTTGCCATCGCTCAGATCTTTCAGCCGATGCGGATCGTTGTGTCGTCGATGAATTCGTAAGGGGGAATGGCCAAATTCTTTGGGGCCGGCCCTTTGCGAATGCGTCCCGAGGTATCGTAATGCGAGCCGTGACACGGGCAGAACCAACCGCCGAAATCACCTTTCGGATCGCTCGGTTTTTGCCCCAAGGGGATGCAGCCCAGGTGGGTGCAAACGCCAACCATCACAAGCCATTCCGGCTTTTCGACCCGGTCTTCGTCCGCCTGTGGATCAACAAGTTGGTCCATGGCGACGGCGCGCGCCTCTTCAATTTCGGTTGCCGTGCGATGGCGGATGAACACGGGTTTGCCCCGCCAGACCACCGTTATGGATTGCCCTTCCTCGATGGCGGACAAGTCCACGCCCGTGGTCGCCAACGCCAGCGTGTCCTTGGCGGGATTCATGCTGTCGATGAACGGCCACAGCGCCAATGCGGCGCCGGCGGCGCTCAGGACACCGGTGGTGATCAGAAGAAAATCTCGTCGCGTTTCACCTTCGCCCATATGCTCAGGTGAACTGGAAGCTGCGTCGGCCTTGGAAACAACCTCATTCTTGCCCTTGGTCGGGCTTGGACCTGTTTAGCGCGCCCTACCCATACACAACAAACCGGCGGGTCCGATTTTAATGGTGCGGTGCAGCATAACCGCAGAACTTGGCTGAAATCAATGCCCGATACCTCGGATTATCACAGTGATTCCGGTTTGCGGTGGAGCCCGTCTTTTCGTCCCTCGTTTCGTCCCTTGTTTCGTCCCTCGTCCCCACCGCTCGTCTTCGGCGCGCGACAACCCCGCGTATAGCGGAAAAGCCCTTTCGTGCAAAGGCCATACGGACCGATTTGGGGCCTTGAGTATCTCCGACCGTTGGTATCAAGTCCGCGCCTTGCCACGATCAAGGTCAATTCCCATTTTCCATGAGTGACGAACAGCATAGGCGTGGCAGTCGGGGAGATCAGCCATGGAGTGGACCCATTCTCGCATTATGAGTACGGCCGGCACGGGCGATGCCGTCGTGGTGTTTGGCGAAGATGGCTGGCAGGCGCTGCCGTTCGGTCTCGAAGGGGGACCGTGCGGTATCTATCCAACGCGGGAACAGGCGATCGAAATGGTCGAAAGCATGGCCGGTGACGTCATTTGCTGCGTCGGACATCTGGCCGCGGATTCGAATCTTTAACCCGGGCGAATCACCGACGGCCGCAACCGGGCGTCGTCATGCGGAAAAGACATCAACGGGAGGAACGTAAATGGGCGGCGATCTCGCGGAAAAGGTCTGTACCCCCTGTCGCGGCGGTATTCCGCCGCTGACGCGCGACGAAGCGAACGCACTCCTGAAACAGACGCCGGCATGGACGATCGTCGACGATCCCATGCGCATCGAACGACGCTTCGCATTCGGGAACTTCCGCGACGCGCTCATGTTCGTCGACCGCGTGGGCGCGGTGGCCGAGGCGGAGAATCACCACCCGGACATCCGATTCGGCTGGGGGTATTGCTGCGTCGAGATCTACACCCACAAAATCAAAGGGCTTCACGAAAACGACTTCATCCTGGCGTCCAAAATCGATGCCCTTGAGACGTCGTAGTCCTTAATTTTAGTGGCCGAGCAGCACCGGCAGTGTCGCGTGATCGAGGATGAACTGGGTCGCGCCTCCGAAGATCATTTGACGCAAGCGGCTGCTCGTAAATGCGCCCTTGAAGATCATATCCGCGCCAAGCGCCGCCGCTTCATCCATAATAGCCGTCCCAATTCCACGGCCATCGGCGCGCGCGGTTTGCGCGGTCGCCTTGACGCCGTTGCGGACCAGATGGCGGACAAGCTCGGCGCCGTTCGGTCCGGGCTGCATCCCCTCCTCGATGCTTAGAACGATGACTTTTTGCGCCGCCTGCAGGAATGGCATGCCGAGACCGACCGTCCGCGCCGTCTCGGTACTGCCGTTCCAGGCAATCACGATGACGTCGCCCAAGGTTTCCGGCATGCCGGACGAAGCCAGCAACACCGGCCGGCCCGTCTCGAAGATGGCGGCCTCGCACACTTCTTGCCATGATGCCATGCTCGTCGTCCGCCCGATGACGATCAGATCGAACACACGGCCATGGGCTCCCACAATCTCGCTTTCGCGCCCCTCCAGCTCACGCCAGGCGAAGGCGGGGCCGCCGTCACCGCTTTCGAGTTCATGAAACGGCAACCCCTTGGCCTCGGCAATGGCCTTGAAGTGACCCCGGGCGGAGTCTGCGAACGTTCTCCAGTCTCGCGCCGCATCGGAAAGGTATTCAGACGAAACGGCCATGCCTTGCGGAAAGGTGATGCGGGGAGAGCCGCGCACCAGGAGCCCTTCCAAATAGGCGTTGAAACGCTCCGCGACCAGGGTCGCCGCATTCAAGGCCATGCGGCCCGCTTCCTCATCGTGGAACGGCAGAAGTATGGTTTTCATGGGAGCGCTACCGTCCGCGGTTGTTGGGTGAGCAATAGTTTGGCGAAAATGTGGCGTCACACTATACCCTCGACGCCGGCTAAAAGCAGCGGTGATTGTTGCAGCGAATGTTGACGAATCGGACCGAGGACACCACCTCGAATTGAGGTGTGGACCGGCCGGAATGGAATGAGAGGAAGCAGATGCCCAGTCGTGTATACAAAAAGGTGGAACTGGTCGGGACATCGACCGTCGGTATCGAGGACGCCATTCAGAACGCCGTCGAAACCGCCTCCAAAACCCTGAACAATATCGACTGGTTCGAAGTTCAGGAAGTGCGCGGCCACGTTCAGGACGGCAAGGTCGCCCACTACCAGGTCGTGCTCAAGATCGGCTTCCGCATCGAGGCGTGACCCCCGCGAGCCATCGGAAGCAATCGGCGGTAACGGATTCCCGTGCCGCCCCTTGCGCCCGTCGATGGCGCCCCTATAGTGCCTCCCCATGACCGACGGTGACAGCTCCGCGACCTTTCCACATCGACATCTTCTCGGAATCGAAGGCCTCACCCCGCCTGAGATCACGCTGTTGCTCGACCGTTCCGAGCGCTACGTCGAACAGAACCGGCAAGCCAACAAGGTGCAGCCGGAAATGCACGGCCGCACCATCATCAACTTGTTCTTCGAGGCATCGACGCGGACGCGAACGTCCTTCGAGTTGGCCGGCAAGCGCTTGGGCGGCGACGTCACGACCATGTCGGTATCGACCAGTTCCGTGAAGAAGGGTGAAACGCTCCTGGATACGGCGATGACGCTCAACGCCATGCATCCCGACGTCCTGGTCGTCCGCCATCCCGAATCAGGTGCCGTCAAACTGCTCTCGGAGAAGGTCAAATGCGCCGTAATCAACGGCGGTGACGGCAGCCACGAACATCCGACCCAGGCGCTGTTGGATGCACTGACCATTCGCCGCCGCGTCGGAAGACTGGAGAATCTGGAAGTCGCCATCTGCGGCGACATCAAGCATTCTCGGGTTGCCCGCTCCAACATTCACTTGCTCTCCATCATGGGTGCGCGCATACGGCTCGTCGCGCCGCGAACCCTGCTGCCCGCTCAAGTCGAGCGCCTCGGCGTCCAGGTGTTCCATGACATGCACGAAGGATTGACGGGCTGTGACATCATCATGATGCTGCGGCTGCAGACCGAACGCATG
>JAHCKI010000248.1 GCA_026125865.1 Rhodospirillales bacterium | reverse complement strand
ACAACCCGAACCTTGCTGCGCTTCGGCAGCGTTTGCGAGCTCGACCCCACCCGGACGCCATTATAGCGATGTTTATGAGAAGTTGCATGCACTGAGTTTAGGACAATTTTTAATAGCGGTTTCCGCTCTCTGGTATAAGCCCGCGCTATCGCCGAACGGCGAAAAACTCCTTGAGCAGCGCCGCGCAAGCCATTTCCTCGACACCGCCAATAACCTCGGGGTGATGATGGCAGGTCGCCTGACCGAATACCCGGGCGCCATGATCGACGCCGCCGCCTTTGGGATCGTAGGCACCGAACACCAGCCGGCGAATGCGCGCGAACGCGATGGCCTGGGCGCACATGGCGCACGGCTCCAGGGTTACGTACAAATCGCAGCGCTCCAGCCTCGGCGTGTTCAGGTGTCGAGCCGCGCTCCGAATCACCAGCATCTCGGCGTGCGCCGTCGGGTCGTTCCAGCTTTCGACGCGGTTGTGGGCAGCGGCGATGACCGAATTGCTCGGCCCATCGACAATCACCGCGCCCACCGGAACTTCCCCGATCGCACCGGCACGTCGTGCTTCCGCCAACGCCAGTAGCATGAACGATGGTCGCGGCGGTGCCCTATCCTGCTGCGGTGTCTTCATTGCCGTGCTCGTCGCAGCGTCCTACATTCTGCGCCATGTCCAAGGTCACACTCCCCATCATCGGCATCACGACGGACGCGGAGAAGCCGGGAGGATACTCCAAATTCCCCTGGTCGGCGCTGCGCGAGAACTATGGTACCGCCGTTGTGCGCGCCGGCGGCCTGCCGGTGTTGCTGCCGCACGAAACTGAACAGTCCGAGGCGTATGTGGAGGCCATCGATGGACTGATCGTTTCCGGCGGTGACTTCGACGTGGACCCGAGGCTGTTCGGGGTCGAAACGCGGCATCCGAGCGTCCGCACCAAGGATCGGCGAACGGCATTCGAGGCCGCCGTCATCCGCGCGGCATTGGCCGCCGACAAACCCGTGCTGGGGATTTGCGGTGGGCAGCAACTCCTGCATGTCGTGCTCGGCGGTTCCTTGATCCAACACATTCCCGACTCGATCACGAACGCCCTGGCCCATGAGCAGCCCAACCCGCGTGACGAACCGGGCCACGACGTTCGCATCATGGAAGGAACGCAGCTCCATCGTATCGTCGGCGCCGACGCGCTCCCGGTCAACAGTTCCCATCATCAGGCTGTCGGCGCAGTGCCGGACGGTGTCGTCGTCAATGCCGTCGCGCCCGATGGGGTCATCGAGGGCATCGAAGTGCCGGCCCGACGTTTCTGCATCGGCGTCCAATGGCACCCGGAATTCGCGATCAGTGACGGCGATATCCGCCTATTCGCGGCATTCATCGACGCCGCCCGAAGCAGAGCCCGAAGCAGAGATTGACGCCATGAGTGAAACCGCAACCGGTGACAGAATTGCCAAGGTCATTGCCCGCGCCGGGCTATGCTCCCGCCGCGACGCCGAGCGTTGGATCGGGGAGGGGAGGGTCAAGGTGAACGGCCGCGTGCTGACCTCACCGGCGGTCACGGTCACGCCCGAGGACACGGTCATCGTTGACGGCAAGCCATTGCCCACGGCACCGAGCGTCCGGTTGTGGCGCTACCACAAACCAGCCGGCCTGGTGACAACGCACCGGGACACGCGTCAACGCCCGACGGTGTTCGAACGGCTACCGGCCGACCTGGGACGGGTCGTCTCGGTGGGGAGGCTCGATCTGACTTCGGAGGGCCTTTTGCTGCTCACCAATGACGGCGAACTCGCCCGCCGCCTCGAACTACCGGCCACCGGCTGGACCCGGCGCTATCGGGTGCGGGCATTCGGTCCCGTTGACGATGCGGCGTTGGCGTCGGTGGAACGCGGCATCACCATCGACGGCATGCACTACGGTCCGATCCAGACACGGGTGGACCAGAAATCCGGGGCCAACACCTGGCTCACGGTGTCCCTCAAGGAGGGAAAAAACCGCGAGATCCGACGCGTCTTCGAGCATCTCGGCCTCACCGTCAATCGATTGATCCGGATCGGATATGGCCCCTTTCAACTGGGCAACCTGGCGCCCGGCGAGGTCGCGGAGGTTCGGGGCAAAGTATTGCGCGAACAGTTGGGCCGAGACGTACTGAAATGAGGATCATCGGCGGGCGCCATCGCGGCCGCGCGCTCAAATTCACGCCCAGAAAAAATCTGCGACCCACCGCCGACCGGGTGCGGGAATCCGTGTTCAACATCTTGACCCATGGCGTCGATTGGAGCGGCATCGAAGGCGCGACCGTCGTCGACGTTTTTGCGGGCACCGGCGCCTATGGCCTGGAAGCGTTGTCGCGAGGAGCACGATCGGTCACCTTCATCGACCATGATGACACGGCGCTCGCTTCCATCCGTCGAAACGCGGCGGCCATGGGCGAAACGCGGTCCGTGTGCCTGCTCAAGCTGGATGCGGCCCGCCTACCGCGGCCGCCGCGCATCGCCGACACACCCTGCACCCTCGCCTTTCTCGATCCTCCCTACGAACTCGGTCTCGTCCTGCCTGCGCTTCACGGTTTGAGTACCCACGGCTGGCTTGGCGAAGACGCCCTGGTCATCATCGAGGTCGGCGCCCGCGAGACCTTCCAACCGCCACCTCACTGTACCCTCCTCGACGAACGCGTTTACGGCGCGGCGAAGGTCGTCTTTGTCGGCGCCGGTTGTGCCGATACCGGAACGCCGTAAGTTTTGGGCTCACCACTTCCGCCCCCGGTCTATTTCGGCCAGCGGCGGTGCAACCAAAGCCATTGCTCCGGTCGTTCGCGAATCCACTGTTCCAGCAATCCGTTCACTTGCACCATGGCATTGAATATGTCGGTCTGACGGTCGCCGGTTCGCGCAAGGGGTATCGGCGGCAGAACCGTGATGCGAAACCTGGCGCCATCCAGGCGCTCGACCCTGGCCGGAATGACGGGGCAATCGTAACGGAGCGCGAACTGGGCCAGCGCCGGCGCCGTCATCGCGTCCTGTCCCAGAAACGGCACAACGATACCGTCGTTCATTTTCTGATCGACGAGCATGCCGAGGTGCGCCCCCTTGCGCAGCAACGCCAGCCCGCGCTTGGCGCCCTTCGCGCCCTTGGGCAGCATCTCCGCGTCCCCCGACTGGCGTTTTTCGAAAAGCCATCCGAGGAACGGGTTGTTGGGGGCGCGGTAGATGAGGTTGAGCGGGACGCCCCGCTCCGCCGCGCAAAGCCCCATCAGTTCCCAATTGGCGAAATGTCCGGAAAAGAAGATGCCGGCTTGGCCGTCGTCGCGCGCTTGGTCAATGAAGTCGGCACCGACAACCTCCGTTCGGCCCAGGTCGGCACCGCTGAAAAAACGAAAGCGGTCGAGATGGGGATACTCGAAGATCATTCTTCCCAGGTTGTCCCACATGCCGCGAACGGTCGCTTCGACTTCGTCACGTGTCATTGCCGGAAAGGCTTGCTGGATGTTGCGCCGCGCGACACGGGTTCTCGGGATCAGCGGACCAAAGGTGCGGCCGAGCGCGCCGCCGATGTCGGAAGCGGTGTCCAGCGGCAGCAGACGGATGGCGAAAAAGAAAAGCCGCAGAAAAATCGCCTCGAGGAAGAAGCGTGCGCGAAGAACGGGCGAGATGGATGCGATGGATTTGCTATTTGCCATGAACGACGATGGTTTCCAGCAAGGTGTCGAGGGCGTTTTCGTTATCCCAAACCAAACGCACGGGCAGTACCTCGATCCACTGCCGCAGATCTTCGGGAACGCGCACGAAGTCCTTTGCTGTGGTCAATACAACGGCTTGATGGGGCCGCGCCTGTTCGAGAATGGGCATCAGGTCCTTGTTCGTGTAGGGGTGATGGTCGGGAAACGGGAATGTAGCGACAACGGGGTGTCCCAGGTCGCCGACGGTACGGAAGAACTTGTCCGGATCGGCGATACCGGCAAAGGCGACGACCGGGCGGTCGCTGAGGCGAGGTTCAGGCTGGTTCACCACAAGCCGTGCCGACAGCACGGGGTAGGACGCGACTTCCGCCGCCACACCGGCCGTATCCTCACCGAGAATGACCACGGCTTGGGCCCGAGCCAGCCCCGCCTGTACCGGCTCGCGAAGCGGTCCGGCGGGCATGACGTGGCCGTTGCCGAAGCCGCGTCGGCCATCGACGACGACGAAGGATAGATCCTTGTGGAGACTGGGGTTCTGGAACCCGTCGTCCATGACGATGACCTCTGCTCCGGTGGCGATCGCTGCGCGCGCGCCGGCCGGCCGATCGCGCGCGATCCAGGTGGGCCGTGTTTGCGCCAACAGGAGCGGCTCGTCACCCACCTCGGCGGCGCCGTGACGGTCGGGAGCGACGCGCACCGGCCCAGCCAACGCACCGCCGTACCCACGGGACAGG
>JAHCKI010000247.1 GCA_026125865.1 Rhodospirillales bacterium | reverse complement strand
TCGCCGTGGAAGCGAATGAGGCCGCCGGCATGCCAGGCATGGGGATACGGCAACAACCGCAAAATACTCAGCGCCGTGACCGACTTGCCGGAACCGCTTTCACCGACCAGCGCCACCGTCTCGCCATGGCCGACGGTGAACGAGACATTGCGAACGGCGGTGACCTCGCGGCTCCCGCGTCCAAACGACGTCCACAGTCCCCGAATGTCCAGAAGCGGCTGGTCGCTCATAACGAATACTCTAGCCTCGCGTAATGGCGGTTCGCGCGCCGGGCGATATCCGCGGCCCCTGCCCCTCTTCGGTCGTCGACTCGGGCTCCCAATCGACGAATGTCTTGCGCGGGTCGAAGGCGTCGCGCACCGCCTCGCCCACGAACACCAGGAGCGACAGCATCACGGCAATCACGAAAAAGCCGGTGAGCCCCAGCCACGGCGCCTGCAGATTGGCCTTGGCCTGGGCGAGGACCTCGCCGAGGGACGGCGAACCGGGCGGCAGACCGAAATTCAGGAAATCGAGCCCGGTGAGAATGGTGACCGAACCCGCGAGAGTAAACGGCATGAACGTCATTGTCGCCACCATGGCATTGGGTAAAACGTGGCGGAATATGACGGCGATGTTTGATGCTCCCAGCGCCTGGGCGGCGCGAACGTAATCGAAATTGCGGGCGCGCAGGAACTCTGCGCGGACCACGCCGACGAACCCCATCCACTGGAACAGCAACAATATTCCAAGCAGCAACCAGAACGTGGGCTCGACGATGCTCACCAGAATAATGATGACGTAGAGCAGGGGAACCGACGACCAGACCTCCATGAACCGTTGAAAGAAGAGATCGACCTTGCCGCCGAAATAGCCCTGAACGGCGCCGGCGGCGACACCGACCACGGCCGATACGATGGTCAGCACGAAACCGAACAGCACCGAAATGCGGAAACCGTAAATAACGCGGGCGAGCACGTCGCGGGCCTGATCGTCGGTGCCGAGCCAGTGGGTGCCGTCGGGCGGCGACGGGACGGGAATGGTGAGGTCCCATGCCACCGTTCCATGGTTGTAGGGGATAAGCGGCATAAGCATCCAACCCTTGGCGTCGATCAACGCCTTCACGGCAGGGTCCGAGTAGTCGGCCTCCGTCGCGAACGCGCCCCCAAACGTCGTTTCGGGGTATGCCTCGAAAATCGGAAGGTAGAGATCGCCGTCGTACCAAATCACGAAGGGCTTATCGTTGGCGATGCACTCGGCGAACAGGCTGACGACGAAGAGAACCGAAAAGATCCAAAACGACCAGTACCCGCGTCTATTTGCCCGAAAGTTGTCGATGCGCCGCCGATTCAAGGGGCTGATGGGAAGCCCCAAAAAGCGGTCGCGCGACGGCGGTGATGAAACGACACGTCGCCTCATGTCATGCCCCCCGCGCTTCGAAATCGATGCGGGGATCGATGATCGTGTACATGATGTCGCTGATCAGATTGAGTAGGAGGCCGAGCAACGAGAAGAAGTAGAGGGTGCCGAACATCAACGGGTAATCTCGGCGCAGCACCGCCTCGAAGCCCAACAACCCCAGCCCATCCAAACTGAAGATGACCTCGATAAACAGGGTGCTCGTGAAAAGAACAGCGACGAACGCGCTGGGAAAACCGGCGATGACGATCAGCATGGCGTTGCGGAAGATATGACCGTACAGCACCCGTCCCTCGGTCAGCCCCTTGGAGCGCGCGGTCATGACATACTGCTGGCCGATTTGATCCAGGAACGAGTTCTTGGTGAGCATGGTGAGCGTCGCGAAACCGCCGATGACCATGGCCGTAATGGGCAACGCCAAGTGCCAGAAGTAGTCCAGAATCCTCTGCGGCCATGACAGATCATCCCAGTGTTCGGAGACAAGCCCGCGGAGGGGGAACCAGTCCAGATAGCTGCCGCCGGCGAACACCACCAGCAACAGCACCGCGAACAGGAAGGCCGGAACGGCATAGCCGACGATGACCGCGGCGCTCGTCCAAACGTCGAAGTTGGAGCCGTCGCGCGTCGCCTTGGCGATGCCGAGCGGGATGGAGATGAGGTAAGTCAGCAACGTCGTCCACAGGCCGAGGGAGACGGAGACGGGCATTTTTTCGAGAACCAGATCCACCACCGAGGCGTTGCGGAAATAGCTCTCGCCGAAGTCGAAGACGATGTACTTGCCCATCATCGTCAGAAAGCGCTCGTGCAAGGGCTGATCGAAGCCGAACTGCTTTTCCAGCTGCGCGATGAATTCCGGATCCAGACCCTGGGCACCGCGATATTTGCCGGCGGCCCTGGTGTCGGCCGCGATACCTCCCTTTTGGCCGCCCAGGGTTTCGCCGCCGCCGGCGCGCGTGACCCGCTCGATGGCGGGCGACCCCTCGCCCGTCAATTCGGCGATGACTTGTTCGACGGGACCGCCGGGCGCCGTTTGGATGATCACGAAATTGATCATCATGATCGCCACCAGGGTTGGAACAATCAGCAACAGGCGTCGAAATATGTAGGCACCCATTTGGCTATCCTATGACCTCGATCGCCTGATCACAAATCGGAAGACGACAAGACCGGCTAGCACCAAGCCTACCGCCCAACCGCCGATCACCCAGAAGTGCGGGTCGCTTTCACTTTCCAGCCTCGCCGTCTCTTGTTCGAAAATGAGCTGGTTCAGCCTCCGCTCTTCGGTGCGATCATACCACCAGTAGCTGATGGACGTGCCATGCCGCGGTGTGATTTCGGGACGTGAAAACTTGTCCCAATAGAGGATGCGATCATAGCGGATGTGCCAGTTTGGGATGACGTAAAAGCCCCAAAGCAGCGCGCGATCGAGCGCCCTGGTCCGGGCGACGAGGCTTTCCCGATCGGGCGCCGAAACGACAAGCTCGATCAGTTCATCGACCACGGGGTCCTTGATACCAATGAAGTTGCGCGACCCAGGAGAGTCCGCCGCCTTGGAACTCCAATAACCCCGCTGTTCGTTTCCCGGCGATTCAGCTTGTCCCCATACCGCGACGATGATGTCGAAGTCGAAGTCGCGAACGCGGTTGATGTATTGGGACTGATCCACCAGGCGCACGCTGGGCTCGATCCCGAGCCGGCGAAGGTTGCGAACCAACGGCAACACGATGCGCTCGAATGCCGGACTGACAAGAAGGATCTCGAAACGCATCTGGCGGCCTGATTCGGCATCGACCAGTTTCATGTCGCGCACCACCCATCCCGCCTCGGCCAGCAAGGAGAACGCCTTGGCCAGATTGTCGCGCGGCCAACCGGAGCCATCCGTCGACGGCGCCCGATAGACATCCGTGAAAACGCGCTCGGGCAAACGGTCCCGGTAGCGCTCGAGGATGGCAAGCTCATCGCCTTTCGGCAAGCCGCCGGAAGCCAAGTCGGAGTTGGAGAAGTAGCTTTCGGTGCGTGTGTATTGCCCGAAGAATAGGGCGCGGTTGGTCCACTCGAAATCGAAGGCGTAGGCCAATGCCTCCCGAACTTTGGGGTTCTGAAACGGCGGACGACGGATGTTGAAGGCGAACGCCTGCATCCCCGTCGGGTTCATGTGCGGGATGTTCACCTTCTTGAGGAGGCCGTCGCGGACGGCCGGGACATCGTAATCGAGCGCCCACGCCTTGGCCTGGTTCTCTTCCCGGTAATCGATCACGCCGGCCTTCAAGGCCTGACGGATGACGGTGTCGTCCCGGAAGTACTCGTAGCGAATCCGGTCGAAGTTGTCCTGCCCGATGTTGACAGGCAAGTCCTTACCCCAGTAGTCCTTGACCCGCTCGACTATCACGAACCGTCCCGCTTCATACCCGGCGACCTTGTAGGGACCGCTGGTCAATGGCGGCTCCAGGGTCGTGCGCTCAAAGTCGCGGCCTTCCCAGTATGCTTTCGACAGGATCGGCATTTCACCGGCGATGAGCGGCAACTCCCGGTTGCCGGCCTCGGCGAAGGTGAATTTGACCCTACGCTCTCCCACCCGTTCGGCGCCGGCAATGGAGGCGTAATAGAAACGATAGAACGGTGCGCCTTTGTTCTTGAGGGTTTCCAGCGAAAAAATGACATCATCCACGGTGATCGGCGTTCCGTCATGCCATCGCGCTTCGGGGCGAAGGGAAAAGACGACCCAGGACCGGTCTTCGGGCCACTCCATGCTTTCGGCGATCAGACCGTAGCGGGTGAACGGCTCGTCGGCGCTTCCCACCGTCAGGGTTTCAGTGCCGATGCCGGAAAACGGATTTCCCCTGATGATGTACGGATTGAAGCTGTCGAACGTACCCTGGGCGCCAAGGCGCAGGGTACCGCCTTTCGGGGCTTGCGGATTGACATAGTCGAAATGCTTGAAGTCCGGCCCGTATTTGAGCTCGCCGAATACCGATAGTCCGTGCAGCCCCGACTTGCCGGCTGCCC
>JAHCKI010000246.1 GCA_026125865.1 Rhodospirillales bacterium | reverse complement strand
AATCCTGGACATTGGTTTCGACGGCGCGGTGTCGGCGCAGGCCGCGGACTCCAGGCCGGTGAAGTCGTTGCTGGAAATGCGGCGCGAGCGCGTCGTCATCCAGCAGTGGGATCTAAGCTGTGGCGCCGCGGCATTGGCGACCGTTCTCAGGTACCAGCATGGGGATCTCGTTTCGGAGAGAGATGTTGCGAAAGGGCTTGTCACTCGAAAGGAGTACCTGGACAACCCGGACTTGGTTCAGATCCGTCAGGGCTTTTCTCTTCTCGATCTGAAACGTTACGTGGATGGCCGTGGATATGAGGGGATCGGCTACGGCAAGCTGGAAATGGCGGACTTGATCGAGAAAGCGCCGATGGTGGTGCCGGTCCGGTTTGACGGCTACAACCATTTCGTTGTTTTTCGGGGCGCTCTCGACGACCGTGTCCTTCTGGCCGACCCCGCCTGGGGCAACAGAACCATGCGCGTCAATGATTTCGAAGCCGCCTGGCTGGAGTATCCGAAAATCGGAAAAGTCGGCTTTGTGGTGAAAATGCGCGGCGGCAAGGAGCCCGCCAACCAGCTCCAACCGCAACCCGGCGATTTCCCGGCGCTACGTTAAAGCCTTTGCGCGCACACCAGAAAGCTTGCGAACCCAGCGAATGATCGATCCGTCAACGTCCCGCGGCGCGTTTCTTGGCGGTGTTGGCGCCTTGGCTCGGGGCCTCCTTGCTGCGCGCTTTTGACGTTATCGTGTTCAGGGCGTCGGCCAATGTCGGCCGTTGCGCCTTGAAGTAGACGCCTAGCGCAGGTTCGCCGACACGGGTTGCCTCGGCCATCGCCGCCATCATGTCGGCGCTGTCGTGATCGTTCGGCAGCATTCGGACCTGCATGTTGAGGTTGCTGTAGGTGCGGGTGGTCTTGTCGAACGTCACGCAAGGGGACAGGACGTTGAGGTAGGAAAAGCCGCGGTGGGCCAGCGCTTGCGTGATCAGGTCGGCGAGATGATGGGGCTGGCCGGCATACGCTTGCCCCACCCAACTGGCGCCGTAGGACAGCAGCATCATGAGCGGGTTTAGTGGCGCGTCTTGGTTCTCATAAGGCGATGTCGAAGTCTTGAAGCCGAGCACTGAGGTCGGCGATGTCTGGCCTTTGGTCAGGCCATAGATGCCGTTGTCGAACACCAGATAGGTCATGTCCACGTTCCGCCGCGCCGCGTGCGGTATGTGGGCGCCGCCGATGGCGAAGGCGTCGCCGTCACCGCCGATGGCCATGACCGTCAGCGCGTCATTGGCCACTTTGATGCCGGTGGCGACCGGCAGGGTGCGGCCATGCAGCGTGTGGAACCCATAGGTGTTCAAAAAGAACGGAAAGCGCGATGCGCAGCCGATACCGGAGACGATTGCCACGTCCTTGTTCGCGATACCCAGTTTGTTCAGGGCGTTCGTCACGCCTTCGACGATGCTGAAGTAACCGCAACCCGGACACCAAGTCGGTAGCGACCGCGAGCGATAGGAGAGGCGGCCATTTTCGCGTACCTCCCGCAGTTTTTCTTCCAGGTATACGGGCTCGTTGAAGCTGCCCATCGAAGTCCCTTTGCTAGTCAGTTATTGTGTTGCCGGCCATTGTCGAAGTCATTCTGTCGACGTCATTCCGCCGCCGATGCGCGCGCACCCGCCGCCAGTCGGCGAATTTGGTCCAGAATGTCGTCGACCGACATGGGAATGCCCGGCACGCGGTTGAGCCGCGTCACCGCTCGCGGCAATGCGGCCGTCACCAGATTGGCGAACTGTCCTTCATAATTGAGTTCGGGGATCAACACTTCCCGGCAATCGTTGAAGAACGCGCGAATAGGCTCGATGGGCAACGGCGACAACATCACCACTTTCATCGCCGAGCAGCTGATTCCTTCTTCCTGCGCCAGGAACATCGCCTCCAGGATTTCCCCGAAGGTCGATCCCCAACCAAGTATGCCGACGTCGACTGGCCCCTCTTGTCCGAACCGCTTGCTGATGGTGATGCCGGGATGATCGAGCGCCGCCAGCAACTTGTTGTGCCGCTTTTCGCTCATGCGTTCATGCATTTCCGGCTGGTCGTTGGGACGGCCGAGGGTGTTGTGCTCAAGGCCGGTGACGGTGTGCATCCCGTCTTCCTCACCCGGTATGGTGCGGGGACTGACGCCGTCGTCGGTAAAGGCGAAACGTTCGTAAGGCATTCCCCGGTCGCGCAAGGGACGCGTTTTGACGCTTTCCGCTTCAAACGGATTGTTGCGCGGGAGTACCACCGTTTCGTAGCGGTTCGACAAATAGAGGTCGAGAAGGACGATCACCGGAGTCTGGTACTTCTCGGCCATTTCGAACGCCTTTCCGGCGCACCGCCAAGCCCCCTCCACATTGGTGGGCGCCATGACGATGCGTTGGGCATCGCCGGCACCGCCATAGACGGCGAGGTGGAGATCGGATTGTTCGGTCTTCGTCGGCATGCCGGTGGACGGTCCGCCCCGTTGCGAGCAGAAGATGACCGACGGTACCTCCGCCATGACGCCGAGCCCGAGCATCTCGACCATTAGCGCCAACCCGGGACCGGAGGTCGCGGTCGCGGATCGCGAGCCGGCATAACCCGCCCCGATGGTGGCGGAAATGGCGGAAATTTCATCCTCGGTCTGCACGAGACGTCCGCCGCGCTTCGGCAATTCCACAGCGAGCCGCTCCATGATCGAGGTGGCCGGGGTAATCGGATAGCCGAAGAAGGTGTTCATCCCGGCATCAAGGCAGCCGCGAACCACGGCGCCGTTGCCCGTCATCATCCGCACGTCGCCGATATCGACGGCGGCCGGCTTGGGATCACCGAAGGTGATGAAGTCCAGCCGGAACACGGTGGCGCCCGCCTCGTAACCGGCATCGAACGCGGCGCTGTTGGTGTTGGCAATGGTCGCCGACTTGCGGCTGAACTTCTCTTCCATCGCCGCCATGAAAACTTCTTTCGGCAGCCCGAAAACGCCGGCGACGTACCCCAGCGCCACGATGTTGCGGGACTTGGCGCCGCCGGTTACCTGTTCGCTGAGTTCCCGCATGGGCAAACCATAGGGGAGCTGCGCCGGTTGGATGTGGCCCGAGATGTGCCGACCCTCGGCAAGCGCGGCTATGGGGTTGTTGTCGTATATCACCGCTCCGTAGTCGCACACTTCCGGCACATGCGGAATGGCATGGCCGTCGTTGAGGGAGACGAGCACATCCGATTGCCGCTTAAGCGAATAGGCCTGTTCGGCGGTTACCCGCACCCGCGCGATGCACTTCCCGAAGCCGCGAATTTCGGGCGGGTAGATATCGAAGGCGATGACGCGATATCCGGCCCGCGCCATGGCGCGCTTGAAGATATCGCCGACGGCGATGGTTCCGTCACCGGCCGATCCGCAGAACGCGACCTGGACATCTGTTCGGTTCATGTCGTGTCCCTAGCCTCGATCAATCATATTCCCAATACTGCGTATGCAGTTGGCCTTTGTCGTTCAAGTGGAGAGATTCGTCGACAACGGATACGAAGGCGATGTTGTCGCCGGTCATGTTGCGCGCGGCGACTTCACCCATACGCCGAACGTTTTTCCACCCATAGTAGAACCGATAGCGGTTTTCCTGGCTCGACCAGATTTGGCAAACATCGCCGGCCGCCCAGATATGATCGTCGGTGGTTTTGAGGTCCCGTTTGACGAGAAGGCCGCGCTCCATATCGACGCCCGAGCCAAGCATAAAATCGGCGATCGGCACCAAGCCGAAAAATGGCATGACCGCGTCGGCGAAAATCTCGCGGCCGTCGTTGAGCAGGACACGCCGCGCCGACATCCCTTTCGCGCCTTCCTCGATGCGCTCGACGTTGGCGTGCTCGATCACCTCGATTCCCATGTTTCTCAAGCCCTTGACCCGGTCCGGAAAGCTTTCGTCGTCGATTTGGTGCGGCCAAAACAGATGTTCGCTGGCGATGAGCGTCACGCTGTACTTGGCATCGATCAGATGTCGCGCAAGATCGAGCCCGAGGACATCGCCGCCGAGCATCACGACCCGGCCGCCTTTCGGCAATGTTTCCCGTACCTTGCAGGCTTCGCGATAGGCATGAAAGCCCGAGAGAAGGGGGCGAAAATCGGCCAGCGACGTCGGCAGGTTGGCGCTGCCACCGCTGGCCACGAGCAGCTTGTCGTAAACGATGGTTTCCTTGTGGCCGAGGGTCAAGGATCGGTTGATGGCGTCGACGTGGGTGACGACGGTATTGCGGCGGACAACGATGCGGTTGTTATCATAATAGGATGGCGCATGAACCAACAGATCGCGCCAGTCGCCCCCGTTGCTCAGCATGCTTGGGAGCTTGTACCGGTTGAGAAACAACAACCGGCCCGCGGTGATGATCGTAATCCGGCTTTCTTGATCGCGCTGGCGCAGA
>JAHCKI010000245.1 GCA_026125865.1 Rhodospirillales bacterium | reverse complement strand
GCTGAGCGGCCCAATCCGCCGGCCAGACACCGACGATCCCGTTGTCTCCCCCCGTAAACCCATACCATTGAAAAGCGGTCGACCACACCATCTGCGCAAAGGCCAGGGTCAGCATAGCCAGATAGACGCCCGAAAGACGCACGCAAAACCACCCGAACAGCAAAGCGCCGAGACCGGCGACCATCGGCGCCGCCGCCAAGGCGACAAGCATGGGCGCATCAAGGTGATGGACGAGCAAGGCCGCGGCATAGGCCCCGAGCCCGAGATAGGCGGCGTGGCCGAACGAGATCATGCCGCCGGCGCCGACCAGGAACTGCAGACTGACGGCGAAGATGACGAAAACGAACAGTTCGCTCATGACCTGCAGGGCGTAATCGCCGACGGCGAGCGGCAAGAGCAACAGCGCCACCGACACCACCATGGCCGCCATGTGGGCGGGAACGCCGACGCGTGCAAGGCTTGCCTCGGTCCATTCGGCGCTCGCCTCGACCATGACCTCCGGCCGCCCGAACAAGCCCCATGGCCGGGTGACCAGGACCGCCGCCATCACCAGGAATACAAGAACGAGGGATATTTCCGGAAAGATCAAAATGCCGAACGCGTGCAATTCGGCGATCAACAGGGCGGCCACATAGGCGCCGAGGATGCTCCCCATACCTCCGATGACCACCACCACGAACGCTTCGGCGATGATGTTCAGGTCCATCATCAGGTTCGCCGGTTCCCGCGGCAACTGAACGGCGCCGCCGATCCCGGCGAGGAAGGCACCCAGGAAAAATACGGTCGTGAACAGCCGGCGCTCGTTGACGCCGAGCGCGTCGGCCATGTCCCGATCCTCCGTCGCGGCGCGAACCAGAATGCCCCATCGCGTGTGCTTGAGGAGGATCCACAGGCCGGCGAGAACCACCAGCGCCAGGACGATGAGGGCGAGATCGTACGCCGGCAGTCGGGCGCCGAGAACGTCCACCGAACCGGCCAGGCCGGGAACGCGCGGCCCCAGCAAATCGTCCGGTCCCCACAGCGCCAGCGTGGCGTCCTGGATCACCAGCAAGAGACCGAACGTGGCGACCAGATGCATGAGTTCCGGCGACCGATAAAGCCGGCGCAACACCAGGAACTCCACCACCACTCCCAGCAATCCCACCGCGAGACCGGCGCCGACGACCGCGATCCAAAACCCGACGCGCAGATCGGCGAGCAGACCGGCGAGCGAATAGGCGACATAGGCGCCCAGCATGAAAAAGGAGCCGTGGGCGAAGTTGACGATGCGGGTCACGCCGAAAACGACCGACAGACCGGCGGCCACCAGAAACAGCGACGCTGCGTTGGCAAGGCCGGTCAAGAACTGGACGACGGCGAAGCTCACCGACGGTGCCTCCGCGGTTCCGCTTCAGTGGTGGTTGGGTCGCGACCGAACAGCGTGTTGGCCGCGATCACTCCGCCGGCCGCATCTTGGCGGCGTCTTCCTCGCTCGGCAGATAGTCCGCGCCGTCACCGAAGCGCCAGTCGACCATGCGCGGCATGCCGTCCTTGACGGTCAGGCGTCCGACGAACGTGCCCATGGTGCTCTGGTGGTCGGACGGCCGAAAGCGGATGCGTCCGAGGGGAGTGTCGATTTCAAGCCCCTTCAGCGCCGCTACCAGCGCTTCCGGTTCCGTGGAGCCGGCTTTTTCGATCGCCGCCGCAACGGTTTTCATGGTGGCGTAGCCGACGACGGAACCGAGCCTTGGATAGTCGTCGAAGCGCGCCTGGTACGCCGTACGAAAGGCCGCATGCTCCGGTGTTTCGATGCCGTACCAAGGGTAGCCGGTGACGATCCATCCCTCCGGCGCTTCGTCCTTCAGCGGGTCGATCCAGTCGGGTTCTCCGGCAAGCATGCTGGCCACCGTGCGTCCCTCGAACAGACCGCGCGTCTTGCCCTCGCGCACGAACTGGGCGAGGTCGGAGCCGAAGGTGACGTTGAAAATGGCGTCCGGTCCGGCGAGGGCCAGCGCCTGAACCGTCGCGCCGGCGTCGATCTTGCCGAGGGTCGGCCATTGCTCGCCGACCCATTCCACATCCGGGCGCCGCGCGGCGAGCAGTTCGCGGAAGGCGGCGACCGCCGACTTTCCGTATTCGTAGTTGGGCGCCACCGACACCCACTTCTTGGCGGGCAACTTCGCGGCCTCTTCCGCCAGCATGGCCGCCTGGACGTAGGTGCCCGGCCGCAGGCGGAAGGTATAGGGATTGCCCTTGGCCCAGGCGATGGCATCCGACAGGGGCTCGGCGGCAATGAACGGCAACTTGCGCTGATTGGCCACATCGGCGACCGCCAACCCGACGTTGGACAACAAAGTGCCGAACAGGACCACGGCCTTTTCGCGCAACACGAGTTCGGTGGCGACCGTGACTGCATCGCCGGGGCCGCCGCCGTCATCCTTGGAAATCACATCGATCGGGCGACCAAGAACGCCACCGGCGTCATTGATTTCGTCGAGAGCCAGTTTCCAGCCGTTGCGATAAGGATAGGTGAAGGCGGGAAAACGCGTGTAGCTGTTGAGTTCGCCAACCTTGATGGCGTCCGCCGCCATGCTCGTGCCGTGCGCCAGCGCCAAGACGCCAAATGCCACGGAAACGGCGAGAACGCCGGAGATCCATTTGCGAACGGTCATTTCTTGCCCTTCTCCCATCCTCTTGCGCCCGCCGACCATCGCGAAATCGCCAAGCCGGTTCACAAGCCACCTATGTTTCTATATCTCCCTGTCCGGCCAAGTGGCAACAACGGACCCGCCCGGGAAATCGCATTCGGTGGAACAAGCTTGCGCCCGAGAGCGTGTGAAGAATTCTCCGGAATGGCGCATGAATCGAGAAAGAACCCCAAAAAGGGCACGAAGCCTCCACGAAAACTCAAAAAGTCAGGCGACTTCTTTACCAATCGTTGTCCAACCGGTCAGCGAGATCGTCTGGCGATGAACTCGGCCACGACACATTCAACGACTTTTTCGATGTCTTCTTGCGGCATCTTTTCCGCCAAACAGGTTTTCGCCGATTCAAATAGGCTCTCGGTATGGGTTGCTAGTTCAGCCAAACTTTTCTCAATCGCATCACGACCGTCGAGGATTTCTTTTTGATACGCAATCAACACGATACTGATGATGATATTGGAAATTGTTTCGCGCATGCCTTGGCCGGACCCGGGCACACCCGTTTCGGCAGGCGCCGACCCAGAACGGACAAAGTCGGCAACGAAAGCCCAACAGATCATCGAGATCGGTTCTCCCAATTCGTCCCGCAAGCGTGAGAATCAACGGCCCAAGAGTTTGCGAGATGTCCTTGGCGGATGCAGGCATCGAGCGCTCCCAATCAATTAGTCGAATTCTGATTTTTCGAGCTTAGGTCTCTCTTTATCAAGCGTACGGCTGCAAACCGGCACGCGTAGACGAGACCCAAAACGGTAAGCATTCGAATGAGGATTGTCCAGCTTTGGTTGGCCACCTTCTGTCCCAACGCCCTATCCGTCAGCGCCATATCGATGAACTCGCGCACCTCGTAACGCATGGCTTGGCCCACACGCATCGCCTGAACGGCGTCAATCATATTCGTTCCGTTGGCATCCAACCAGACAACTGCCCCCGCAACGACCAGCGCGACGCATACGGCCGTTACGATGGCGCTGACACATTCGAGAACCAGGGCCCAATAAGACGATCGAAAAGCCCATGGTCCAAAAAGCGCGGACACCAGAAGGAGCCAAACGAAGCTGCCCGAAAATGTCCAACGCACGTCGTTGACGTCCCGGTCAAGCGTCATGAGGACAGCGCTCAACATAAACAGTAATGCGATACTAACGGCGCCGTAGCGGCATGTGTCGTGCAAAAGAAAAAGAGCACGACACCAGAGGGGGGCATTCCCCGCTCCGCCCCTCTCTGTGGTTTCATCTTGTTGCGACTGCGTTTCGGGTTTGGCCGGCAACGCGCTTTTGGAATTGCGAGGAACGCCCCAAACCACCCGGATCGCCGGCCCGAAACAAGACAAACCCATCGCGAGAGCCGAGATCAATTCGAAAACCGGGAAGTCCGCAAGGAGAAGCAACACCAACAGCACGAGCAGTGGTAAAAAGATCAAGGCCGTACGAATGAAACGTGACCTGGCGAGATATTGGCCAAGGTGTGCGGCCAAGTGCCGACCGGCAAAGCCGGCGCAAACCAACAATCCGCAGGCCGCCAACCAGAACCAGAGTGTCAACCCATGGGGAACCATGACGTCCGGCAACGCCACGTTCAAGCAAAGTGCGGTCGCCGCGCACGCGCTGATCGCAACCCACGCGCTGAGCGACCGAGTGGTGCCCCGTTGACCGTGGTTCGATACATAGTCAAACCACTCGGAAGTCTCAGGATAACGCCGGCCACGAAGCCGATCGACCTCGCCGTCATGCTCTTTCGGCGTTCTTGTTTG
>JAHCKI010000244.1 GCA_026125865.1 Rhodospirillales bacterium | reverse complement strand
GCAGGCGCTCGAAATCGATGGGCGGGGCAAGGCCATCGCCTCCGCCATCGCCGACTTGCGCGCGGGCGATGTGCTCGTGGTCGCGGGCAAGGGCCATGAGACCGGACAGATCATTGGTGCTCGCACGACGCCCTTCGACGATGCCGTCGAGGTCCATCGCGCCATTGCGGGGATCGAGAAATGAAACCTGTGTCGCAAACATTGTGGACATGGGAAGAGGCGGCGCGGGCCACCGGCGCCCGTAGCGATGGCATTTGGCAGGCCAACGGCGTTTCCATCGACAGCCGAACAATCAATCGAGGCGACCTCTTCGTGGCGCTCGAGGGTCCCACCTTCGACGGCCACGACTTCGTCGCCGAAGCGATGGATAAGGGGGCGGTAGCGGCCATGGTGACGCGGCGCCCAGGGGATGTGGCCGGTGACGCTAACCTCCTTGTTGTCGAGGACACCCTCGCGGGACTGCAAAGCTTGGGGCGGGCGGCCCGCGCGCGCAGTCGCGCCCGTGTCATGGCCGTTACCGGCAGCGTCGGCAAGACGAGCGTCAAAGAGGCTATGCGTCTGGCGCTTTCCGCCCAGGCGAAAACCGCGGCCAACGAAGGTAGCCTGAACAACCATTGGGGCTTGCCGCTCAGCCTCGCCCGGCTTCCGCGCGATGCTCAATACGCTGTTTTCGAGATAGGAATGAACCATGCGGGAGAGATCACGCCTTTGTCGCGATTGGCTCGTCCGCACATCGCTGTCATCACAAGCGTGGAGGCGGTGCACAAGGCACATTTCACCTCGATCGAGGAAATTGCGGACGCCAAGGCCGAGATCTTCGCCGGGGTTGAGCCGGGGGGCGTGGCCATCCTGAATCGTGACAACGACCAATTCTCAAGGTTGTCGAGCGCCGCCGGTGCCGCCGGGATCAACACGGTTATCCCATTCGGCCGCCATCCCGACGCAGGTGTTCGTGTATTGGAGGAGGTGATCGGGTCTTCCGGATCGACCGTGGTGGCCCAGGTGGCCGGCGAAACGATCGAGTGTCAGCTCAGCGTTCCAGGCAAGCACTGGGTGTTGAACACCCTCTGCATCCTGGCGACAGTCGCCGCCGCCGGCGCCGATGTGCGCGCCGCCGCTCGGACGCTATCCCGGTTCGAACCGCCGAAAAGGCGTGGTCAGCGCTTCATCATTGGTGTCGGTACCGGCGCCTTCACGCTCATCGACGACAGCTACAATGCGTCACCGTCATCCATGCTTGCGGCTTTCGATGTCCTCGGTCGAACGAAACCGGGATCGACTGGTCGCCGCATAGCGGTTCTGGGGGACATGCTGGAATTGGACGACCCGGAAGAACGGCACCGCGGGCTGAGCGAACCGCTGCAACAAAATGGTATCGACTTGGTGTTCACCGCTGGTGCCTCCATGATTCATTTGTTTGATGCACTGCCGTCCGATATGCGGGGTGGCCATGCACCCGACGCGGCGACCTTGGCGACGCTTGTGGTGGCCTGTGCGCATTCGGGTGACGTGATCGCAGTCAAGGGGTCGGCCGGAAGCCGCATGTCCGTGGTCGTGGATGCGTTGAAAGCGCTCGACCGGGGTCTCAGTGCGGGAAGTATCGACACCCGCACTGCCTCATAAAAATATTTAGGACGCGGGCATGCTGTTTCATCTTCTTTTTCCCTTGGCCGATGAGTTTTCGGTCTTCAACGTCTTTCGCTACCTGACCTTTCGGACAGGGGGCGCGGTCGTGACGGCCCTCATCATCAGCTTTGTGATCGGCCCCTGGTTGATCCGTGTGTTGAAGAGCCGTCAAGCGGGCGGGCAGCCCATTCGCGACGATGGGCCTGAAAGCCATCTGCTCACCAAGCGCGGCACGCCAACCATGGGCGGCTTTCTCATCCTGACGGCTCTGATCATGTCGACCCTTCTGTGGGCGGACCTCAGCAACGGTTTCGTCTGGGTGGTGATGAGCGTCACCGTGGGCTACGGCACCATCGGCTTTCTCGATGACTACCGCAAGGTTGCCTTGCGCAACAGCCAGGGCATTCCGCCCCGCCAAAAGCTCATCCTGCAACTCGCGATTGCCGGTGTCGCCGCGGTCTGGATCACCGTGCTGACCGCGCCGGATCTGCGCCTGACCCTTGCCGTGCCGTTCTTCAAGGACGTTCTGCTCTATCTCGGGTGGGCGTTCGTGGCCGTTGCCGTGTTCGTCGTCGTCGGCGCCTCCAACGCCGTCAACCTCACCGACGGACTGGATGGCCTGGCCATCGTCCCGGCGATGATCGCGGGTGGGGTCTTCGCGCTGATCGCCTATCTAGTCGGAAATACTGTGTTTTCTAACTACCTACAGTTGCATTACGTTCGTGGCGCGGGTGAATTGGCGGTATTTTGCGGCGCCCTTGTCGGCAGCGGCCTCGGCTTTCTTTGGTTCAACGCGCCACCGGCGCGGGTGTTCATGGGCGATACCGGCTCTTTGTCCCTCGGCGCGGCGCTTGGCTCCGTCAGCGTCGTTACCAAGCACGAACTGGTGCTGGCGCTGGTGGGTGGCCTGTTCGTTCTCGAAACCATCTCGGTGATCGTTCAGGTGGCGTCGTTCAAGCTGACCGGAAAGCGTGTCTTTCGCATGGCCCCCCTGCACCATCATTTCGAAAAGAAGGGGTGGGCGGAACCGACCATCGTGATCCGTTTCTGGATCATCGCCTCCATACTTGCGCTCGCTGGACTGGCGACACTGAAACTACGGTGAAGCTGGAATGATCGATCTCGGTTTCCTCGGTCCTCGCCCCGTCGCCGTGCTTGGTCTCGGACGCAGCGGCATGGCGACGGCGCGCGCCTTGACGGCGAGCGGGGTTCCCGTCTGGGCCTGGGACGACAGTGAAGCGGTACGAGCGAAGGCGACCGTTGCCGGCGTTGCGCTCGTCGAGCTTGCTCGGTGCGATCTCGCCGAGGTGTCGTGTCTGGTGTTGAGCCCCGGCATCCCGCACGGCCATCCCCATTCCCACCCGGTCGTCGATCGCGCGCGGGAGATCGGCCGCGAGGTAATCTGCGATGTCGAACTGCTGGGCCGAGCGCAAAAGGACGCAACGATCGTCGGCATCACCGGGACGAACGGCAAATCCACGACCACCGCGCTTATCGGCCATATCCTGGAACAAGCGGGACGGCGTGCGGCCGTCGGCGCCAACATCGGCGTGCCGGCGCTGGAACTGCCGGCGTTCGGCGCCGATGGGGTCTACGTGCTGGAGTTGTCTTCGTATCAGCTCGAACTGATGCCCTCGGTCGTGCCGCATGTTTCAGTTCTTCTCAACGTCAGCGCCGATCATCAGGAACGACACGGTGGCATGGGCGGATATGTCGCCGCGAAACGCCGTATTTTCAGCGGCCAGGGCGCGGGCGCCACGGCCGTTATCGGTGTCGATGATATGGAATCCCGATCCATCTTCGAGGTTCTTGAAGCGGACAGCGTTGTTCGCCGCATTCAGATTTCCGGCCGCACGCCCGTCGCCGGCGGCGTCTATGCGGAGAACGGCGTCCTCTATGACGCCATCCAAGGCGGCGCCGTTCCGGTTTTGGATATGGCCCGGGTGCCGGCCTTGCCGGGTGAGCACAATGGGCAAAACGCGGCGGCGGCTTTCGCCGTGGCATGGGCTTTGGGAATCGATCGTGACACCACGGTGGCGGCGATGGTGAGTTTTCAGGGCCTCGCCCATCGCCAGGAATTGGTCTCGGTCATCGATGGTGTCGCCTATGTCAACGACAGCAAGGCGACCAATCCGGAGGCGGCGGCGCGTGCTCTCGCCTGTTACGACGCCGTCTACTGGATCGCGGGGGGACGACCGAAGGAGGGAGGGCTCAACGCCATTGCACCCATGCGCGACCGCATTCGCCATGCGTTTCTGATCGGCGAGGCCGCGGGGGCTTTTGCCTCCGAATTGGCCGGCAAGATCCCATTGACCGATTGCGGAACCCTGGCGGCGGCGGTTGTAGAGGCCCGGAAGTGCGCGCGCGCGAACGGGGCGCGCAATCCGACGGTGCTGTTGTCGCCGGCGTGCGCTTCCTTCGATCAGTTCGAGAATTTCGAGGCGCGAGGTGAAACGTTCCGCCACTTGGTGAAGGAGCTTGAAGGGTGACCACCTTTGCCCGCACCGATACCAGCCTTTTGAGCCGCTGGTGGTGGACCGTGGATCGCTGGACCCTTGGCGCGATCCTCATCATGATTGTTTCCGGCACCGTCCTGATCATGGCGGCGTCTCCGTCCGTGGCGGAAAAGATCGGCCAAGGGACGTTTCATTTTACGCACCGGCAATTCATTTACCTGCCGCTGTCACTGGCGGCGCTGCTGGTCACGTCGCTCCTGTCACCGAAAGGTGTCCGCCGCGTCGGGACATTGGTTTTCGTCATCGCGCTGGCGCTGACCATGCTGACCCTTTTTGTCGGTGCGGAGATCAAGGGCGCCACC
>JAHCKI010000243.1 GCA_026125865.1 Rhodospirillales bacterium | reverse complement strand
GTGGACGAAAATTCATATATTCAATCGCAAGAGTTGCGCCTCGATTCGCGTATTTGAACACACCATTGTTGTTCACATCCCTTAAAATAATCATTTTGCCTGAAAGAATTCTCGCATTCTTCAATTATTTTGGGTTGAAGAAATGTTTTTTGGTGCGATCACCATCGACGCTGACTAAAGTGCGCTCTGGTTGTATATCTATCCCGATGGAAGGAAAAAGCATGAACGACGACATCCTGAAGATGTCCCAGGAATTCCAGGATCGCGTTCGCGAAGCAGCCTACTTGATGTGGGAAGCTGCGGGACGTCCCGTGGGAGCAGCAATGCAGTTTTGGATCGATGCCGAAAAACAGGTCCTCGAAGCCATGAAAACGGCGACGGAAGCGTTCATGCCGGCGCCCAAGACTGAGAAGCCGAAGGAATCTGTCTCCAAGGAAGCGAAAAAGGAGAGCCCCGCAAAGCGAACAGCCACGAAGCCCGCCACAACCAAGGCCGCCACGACGAAGGCAACGGCAGCGAAAACTTCTGCGGGTACGTCCAAAAGCACCGCAACCAGCGCTAAGGGAACGGCGGCAACAACCAAGAAACCAGCCACAAGAAGAACGACCTCCACGAAATAAGCCTGACCCAGCCTTGCGCTCTTCGCGCGGGAGAGCCTTTCCCGCGGAGGAACCTATTTCCGTTGCAGTGTGAAGCCTCGCCTACCGAGGAAGGGTAGAGATGTGTTCACCGAACCGGACGATGACGCAATCAGGCTTTGTTTTTTTTTGAAGGCTCGATCTGTTCCCGGCGCTTTGCCGTTCGTTTCAGGATGCCCAGCTTGACATCGAGGCTCGCTTCGCGCCATGCCGAGATTTCATCAATGGTACGATAGCAGCCGCGACATAGCATCGTAAGGGTGTCGATTTCGCACACCCCGACACAGGGGCTCGCAATTTTTGTTTCGGCCATCGTTGGTACCATTGGCAATCTCGACCTTGCAATTCCCACCGACAATGCCAATCCGCTTGGAAAGCGCCTTCCGCTCGCGTAGCCGTGGGCAGCCCGCAACCGTGGCGCATGCGCGCGCGCCTTTCGCGAAAGGATGCCGTCACCGCATTGCTGCAGTGCAGCATAGTCGCTAGTATGTGGCCGGTCCATTCGTATCATGAGCACGCTAGCTTCCCTAGCCGAAGATCTTTGAAATGACCCATCGTGATCGTGCTTCTGGAATGCTTCGCACGCAGTTCATGGCGCAAAAGGATTGCATCGCGGATTGTTTCAGGAAAATGGACTCGACAGATCGTCACAATGAGCCCCTATAAATTAGCGCCGGTACAACGCAAGGAGGTCAGCGGGTTGCGGTCCTAAGCAACCGGTAACGACCGTCGAGTTTCATGCCAATTCGCAATCTGAACAAACTGTTCTATCCTCGCTCGCTCGCCGTCATCGGGGCCACGAACGACGACAGCAACCCCGGCAACCGCGTCATGCACAATCTGTTGCAGGGGCAATTTCAGGGGCCGGTGATGCCGGTGAGCGCCGGCAATTCGGCGATCGCCGGGGTTCTTTGCTATCCCGAAATCGCCGCGCTGCCGCTGACTCCGGATATGGCGATTATCAGCGGGTCGCCCCGGGAAATACCGGCGAGCATTGCCCAACTCGGCAAACTGGGGACGCGTGCGGCCATTGTCCTGTCGCAGACCGAAACCCACGAGGAAAACGCCCACGGCCTGCGTTTCCATGACGCCATTCGCGACGAAGCAAAGCCTTTTGGCATGCGTGTTCTCGGCCCCAATTGCATGGGCCTCATGGTTCCGCACATCGGTCTGAACGCCAGCACTGGGCATCTTCCGGCGGCGACCGGCGGTGTCGCCTTCGTTTCGCAATCGGCGGCAATTTGCTCTTCGGTGCTCGATTGGGCCCGACAGCGTGACATCGGGTTCTCACACTTCGTTTCCCTGGGCGATGCCATCGATGTCGATGTCGCCGATGTTCTTGACTACCTGGGAAGCGACGCGATGACGCGGGCCATTCTGCTGTATGTGGAAACCGTCGGCCGCGGTCGCACATTCATGTCGGCGGCGCGCGGCGCGAGCCGCAACAAGCCCATACTTGTGATCAAGTCCGGACGGGTGAAGGAAGGTCAACGGGTAGCCATGTTTCGCTCACGCTCGCCGATCGGCGCCGATGACGTCTATGACGCGGCCATCCGGCGCGCCGGCATTTTGCGTGTGTTCAGCTTCGGTGAGTTGTTCGCCGCCGTCGAAACACTGGCTCGGGCGCGCCCTCTCAAAGGTGGTCGCCTCGCCGTTCTCACCAACGGCTTTGGTATGGCGATCATGGCCGCCGACACCCTGGTGACCAAGGGTGGACAACTGGCGGAGCTTTCGGAAGAGACACTCACCAAACTGGATGCCGCGATCGGCAACGGCGGCTACCACAACAATCCGGTGAGCATAGCAACGGACGCTTCGCCCGAAACGTATGGAGCGGCCGCTCGGGTCCTCATCGACGCCAAGGAGGTCGATGCCCTGATGGTCCTCCATGCGCCGACCGGAACGACGTCGAGCGTTCACGCGGCCGAGGCGATCGTCAACTTGGCGCACAAAGCGCGAATCAACGTGCTGACCAGTTGGATGGGAGGACACACCGCCGAAGCCGGACGCCGCCTTTTCGCCGAAGCGGGAATTCCCACCTACGATACACCGACACAGGCCATCGACGCTTTCATGCACATGGTGCGTTTCCACCGCAATCAAGAAATCCTGATGGAAACGCCCGACTCGAAACCTCTGGATTTCACCCCCGATACGGCCGCGGCCCGACGCTACATAGCCGAAGTTCGTGCGGAAAAGCCGGTTGAAATGGACGATCCCGACGTTCGTGCCGTTCTCATGACCTATGGGATACCGACCGCCGAAATCGCCATCGCCCACACCGCGGAAGAAGCCGCCGATCTGTCCGAACACCTTGGGCTTCCGGTATCGCTTCGCGTGTTGCGGCCGGACACCGACCATCAATCGGCCGCTATCGAAACAGCACCACTCGAAGTGACTCCCCATCTCAACGATCGCGATTCGGTCAAGCGCGCGGCGCAAGCCATGCTGACGGCTTTCAGCCTCCGGTATCCGGATGCGAAGCCCTTGAGCCTTCAGTTGAAACGCACCCCCCTCCGCTCCTATGGCCGCGAGGTGCGAATCCACGTAACCGGCGACCCCGTGTTCGGCCCCGTCATCGTCTTTGGTCGGGGTGGCGTGACGGGGCACCTGTCCGGGGACCAGGCGGCCGCACTGCCGCCTCTCAACATGAATTTGGCGCACGAGTTGATTTCGCGCACACGAATCGCGGCATCCCTGGCCGGCAGCGGCGAGGTGCCGCCGGTGGACATGGACGCGCTGTGCCTGACATTGGTCAAGATTTCTCAACTCATCGTCGATATTCCTGAAATTGTCGAACTGGATATCAACCCGTTGGTGGTCGATGACCAAGGCGTTCTTGCCATGGAGCATCGGCTGCGTATTGCATCGACTTCGGCGGAACCGGAACAAAGCCTGGCGATACGCCCCTACCCAAAGGAATTGGAGGAGGAATGGGTGCTGCCATCGGGCCGGCGCATCCTTTTGCGGCCCATTCGCCCAGAAGACGAACCGGATCATTACGAGTTTCTATCAAGGGTTTCGCCCGAGGATATCCGCATGCGGTTCTTCGGTTCCATCTCTCGACTGCCACATACCGAAATGGCGCGTTTGACGCAGATCGACTACGACCGCGAAATGGCTGTCATCGCCACTGCTCCCATGGAAAACGGAAAAGGTCGCGAAACCCTCGGCGTGGTTCGCACCTTTACCGGCCCAAACAATGAATCGGCGGAATACGCCATCCTTGTCCGCTCCGATCTCAAAGGGCAGCGGCTCGGATGGAAGCTTCTCGACAAGATGGTGCACTATTGCCGAAGCCGTGGCACGCGCCGCATCGTGGGTCAAGTCCTGAGGGAGAACAGACCCATGCTCGACCTAGTGCACGACATGGGTTTCACTAGCCGCGTCGTTCCCGAGGAAGATATCGTCGAGGTCAATTTGGAACTGTGACGACCAGCTACTCCGCCGGGTGATACGTCGGTTCGGACACCACCATGGTGCCAACCTCCCACGTTGACTCGCCGGCTCGATAGATCATGCGCACCAAGGGCACTCGCGGCTCTGCGAGAATGTCGTGGTTCAGGAACGCCAATAGAAACTGAACGCCGAGAATGATCGGCAAGGCGGCGAGCATGACCGTTCCCGCCGGTGTCGTGATGTTGAGCGCGGCATGCAACGTCCATTCGCTGATGCCGTAGACCGCTCCGAACAGGACAAGCGGTAACGATAAAGCCAGTTCGACGGAAGCGATCGAAAAGCCGCGCAGAAAATAGGCGTAAATGATCCGTCGCAACGTGTTTTTGACATGGCCGACAAGGAATGATGGCCAGAC
>JAHCKI010000242.1 GCA_026125865.1 Rhodospirillales bacterium | reverse complement strand
GACCGTTGGTATTATCGTATTTGGTTTTTAACAAGCACTCGTAGAGGCGCGCAGTGACATCGGCGATGATGTCGTCGGCGAAGCATGCCTCCGCCCGAGCGCGAGCGTTTCGACCCATGATGTCGCGAAGCTCGGGCGACGCAAGCAGGCGATCGATCGCCTCCGCTAGAGCGGCGGCATTCCGCACCGGAACCAGTAAGCCGGTCTCCCCATCGACCACCAGGGCGCGGCATCCGGGAACATCCGTCGCCACCATGGGCACGGCGCTGGCCGCCGCCTCCAACAGGCTCTTGGGCATGCCTTCCCGGTAAGACGGTAAAACGGCAATGGTGCTCTCGGCCCATATCCGCGGAATGTCTGCCTGATACCCCCGCCATTCCAGTATTCCTTCCCGGACCCAGGTCTGGATTTCGATTTCCGTCAGAGACTGGGGGTTTTCGGCGTCAACCGGCCCCACCATGACGACGTGGACGCTGCGGCCATTTTGTTTCAATAGGCGCGCGGCTTCTGCCAATTCCCGCAAGCCCTTGTCGGCGAGCATGCGTCCCACGTAGGTGACACGTGGCACCCCCGATGCCGGTGGCTGCGGCGAAAAGCGACGAATGTCGACGCCGGACCCGGGGATCAACACCACGTGATCCGCGGCGGCCACCCGCCGTCCGACCACCAAGTCCCTGTCATCGGTGTTCTGAACGACGATGGTCGCGGCGGTCAGTCGATTTAGTATGCGCAGGCCGGCGAGGACCACGGACCGCAGCAAACGAACACCGGTGCCTTGAGTCGTGAACAGATACCCTAAGCCTGTGAGCGCATTGACGACACGCGGTACACGGGCGAGCACGGCGGCGATCGATCCCAACAGGCACATCTTGAGATTGACGTGGTGGACGAGATCCGGCCGTTCGCGTCGATAACAACGTGTGATATCGAGGATGGTGGCGACCGCAGCGAATGGATTGCGGCTGCCCCGGCGCAGCTTCAAGGGGATCGGCCGGAACCCCTCCGCGCGAATTTCCTCCCCATGGGCGTTGAGACGGGTGAGAACGACCACCTCAATGCCGCGCTGCTTCGCCGCCCTCGCCATCGGCATGCGGTGCGAACAGAAATACCAGTCCTCCGACACCAGGTAGAGGATCTTGGGCGCGCTCACGACATCACCTGGTTTGCACCGCCACCTTGGGTGATTTGCGCAGCACCAGCGTTTGCCAACCGTCGATGGTGATGCGGCGCGCCAGGATCATGCCCTGGGAGCGATAGGCGGCGAGGATGCGGCCGCCGTCGCCGGCGACGAACCCGGACAGAATGACAACGCCACCGGGGGTAATCAGGGCGGCAAGCTCCCGGGCCAGCCTTCGCAGCGGCCGGGCGAGGATGTTCGCGGCAACCATATCATAGGGGGCATGGGCGCGGATGGACGCCGCCGCCAACCCTTCTGCACCGATCGCTCGCACCCATGGTGAAAGGTGGTTGCGACGCGCGTTCGCCGCGGTCATGTCGACGGCATGGGGATCGATATCGCTCGCCAGCACCGGCCGGCGCCAAAGCTTTGCCATGGCCAGGGCCAGGATGCCAGAGCCGCAGCCCAGATCCAACGGCCGATGAACCCCCCGGCCAGCGAACCCATCGATGGCCATCAGGCAGCCACCGGTTGACGCATGGTGCCCGGAACCGAAGGCGGTCGCGGCATCGATGCAAAGGCCAACACATCCGCGTGGCACGGGTTCGTGAATGTGAGAACCGTACACCAAAAAACGGCCGATACGGAGCGGCGGAAACTGCTGCCTGTTGTGGGTCAGCCAGTCCGTTTCCGGCAGGAGTTCGACCGTAACCGCCAAGGCTTCCATGCCCATGCTGGCGGCAGCGAGCGCCACGGCCACGTCCAGGTCCGTCGGGTCCGGTTCCGTGGTGGCCAACCCTTCCAGCAACCACTCGCTCCCATCGATTTCGAACCAGGACACGGTCGCGCAAAACTGCTCCAACACACTTTTGACGGCGGACACTCCCCTCGTCGGGACTTCGGACGCAACGCGCCAAATCCGATGGCCGGAAGTCACCTTGGACTCGAGATATTGCGGGTTTTTCCCAACGGTAGAGACCCCGCGCGAACCATCGCCGGATCTTGCAACACGCCTGGATTGGCGAGCACATCAAGAAGAAAATCGGTGCCGTCAAATCCCCAGAACAGATTCCCCTCAAAAACGAAGGTCGGCACGCCGAACACGCCCGCAGCGATCGCCGTCTCACCATTGGCATGGAGTTCGCTGCGGACATCCTCGGACGCTATTCGCTCGTCGGCATCGGTGACGGACAATCGCCGGCACATACGGCGCCAACCATCGTCATCGTCGGGAAGGTCTCCATGCTCCCAAACCGCACGGAATATCCGGCACGTGGTTTCCCGATCTCCCCCCATGGCGATGGCAAGCCGGAGCGCCTTCAACGGATTGAATGGATGAACGGGTGGCAACCGAAACGGCACACCCATTCGTGCCGCGAGCCAATGCAAATACCGGTACATGTACGTTCGCTTCGGCGGGACTTCAGCCGGACCCAGGGTGCCCCAATGCTTCAAGAGGCCCGCGAAGAGCACTGGTCGGAACCGGATTTCCAAGTCCTCGGGCAAGTCGTCGAAGCGAAATGTCTGGAAGTAGGCGTACGGCGAAATGACATCGTAGTACCAGTCAGCAATTCTCACGATCGCACCTTTACGCTGCCTCGACGAAACTATGGATCACCCGCTTGGACCCTGCCTTTTCGAAGGTGATTACCAGCGCATCGCCTTCGATGGCGGAGACCAAGCCATAGCCGAACTTTTGGTGGAATACCCGCTGGCCCACCGTGAAAGCATTTTTCGGTGCTGGTCGCGCCGTGGACGAATACGAAGCACCCGCATTTTGCCTTTGCCGTGACCGCGCGCGTCGATCGGGCGCATCCCATTGCCCCATCGAGTCGCGGGCCGGCGTGGCTTGGCGCCTGCGTGACCTCCCCCGCCTGCCGTCGGCGCGCACGTCTTCAACATTCTCGTCGGGAAGTTCGCCAATGAAACGGGATGGTACGGCGTCCTGCCAAAACCCATAGACCCGGCGGCTGACGGCGTAGGTAATGATCGCCCGTCGGCGAGCGCGGGTGATGCCGACGTAGGCGAGGCGGCGCTCCTCCTCCAGACCAATCACACCGCCCTCATCGAGGGCCCGTTGGTGGGGGAACAGACCCTTCTCCCAACCCGGCAAAAAAACGGTATCGAACTCCAACCCCTTGGCGCCGTGGAGGGTCATCAGCGTGACCTTCTCGTCGGTTACGGCCTCGTCGTTCTCCATGACCAAGCTGATGTGCTCGAGAAAGCTGCCCAGGTTCTCGAACTCGGAAATGGCGGCGACCAGTTCCTTCAGGTTTTCCAGCCGTCCCGGCGCCTCGGGGCTGCGATCCAGCTGCCACATCTCGATATAACCGGACTCGTCGAGGATTTGCGCCACCAGATCCGCGTGTTTCATGACATCCACGAGACCGCGCCAACGGGCAACCGATTCGAGAAAACGACGGAGTGTGCGCCGCGCCGCCGGTTTCAGTTCATCGGTCTCGACCAACCGCGAGGCGGCTGCGGCCAGCGACGACCGTTCGGCACGGGCGAGGAGATGGATGTTGCGCAAAGTCGCGGCGCCGAGCCCCCGCTTCGGCACATTGACGATACGTTCGAACGCAAGGTCGTCGTCGGGCTGTACCACCAGCCGCAAATAGGCGACGGCATCGCGGATTTCCAAACGTTCGTAGAACCGCAAACCGCCGACGACGCGATAGGGGATACCCGTCGCGACAAATCTTTCCTCGAACTCGCGGGTCTGAAAACCGGCGCGCACCAACACCGCCATTTCCTTGAGAGATCCGCCCTTGCCGTGCAACGCCTCTATTTCTCCCGACACGAACCGGGCCTCGTCCTCACCGTCCCAGGTGCCGCGCACCATGACCTTTTCACCCTCATTGAGGTGGGTCCGCAGTGTCTTCCCCAGACGGCTTTCGTTGTTGGCGATCAGGCCCGAAGCGGCAGCGAGGATATGGGGTGTCGAACGGTAATTGTGCTCAAGCCGAACAACTCTGGCGCCGGGGAAGTCTTCCTCGAAACGCAGAATGTTGCCGACCTCGGCACCGCGCCAGGAATAGATGGATTGGTCGTCGTCGCCAACGCAGCAGATGTTGTGATGGGCCTGCGCCAGGGCACGCAGCCACAGATACTGCGCCACGTTGGTGTCCTGGTATTCGTCCACGAGGAGGTAGCGGAACTGGTTCTGATAGCGGCTCAAGACGTTTGGATCAGCGCGGAATACGGTCAGGCAATGGAGCATCAGATCACCGAAATCCACCGCGTTGACCGCCAACAACCGTTCCTGATAGGCACGATAGAGGTCAAGCGCCAAGCCGTTCATGGCCGTCGCCCCCTCCGCCACCGACACGCGATCGGGCGTCAATCCCCGATCCTTCCAACGCTGAATGATACCGAGCACGGCGCGTGGCGGCGTCTTT
>JAHCKI010000241.1 GCA_026125865.1 Rhodospirillales bacterium | reverse complement strand
CCGGCGAGATTGACCTGTGCCTTGTCGATCTTGTGTCGCAACGCAACGCTATAGGCATCGGCATCGAATTGTTCGAACGCTGTTAGAAGCGTTTTGCGCGCCGGCTCGGTGGCTTGGCGCTGGGCGGTCAGCTTCGTGCGGAAGCCTCCCTCACCCTTAGCACCGAGGAAACCAGCCGAGTTTCCCCGTTCCTTTTGCAACTCGTGAACGAGGGCACTGATCGTTGGCGCGAGGTTGGCAAGACGGTGCAGTTTGGCCATCTCGGCACCCTCCTGGCGCTGCTCATCGAGATTCGCGATCCCGAGCGCGAGCAGCCCGAGGATCGGGAACACGGCGACGGCGGCGACGCGAGCGCGCAGTTTGACATGATTGAAGATCTTCAGCATCAACGTTCCTCACAGTGCGAAATTGGAACCTGTCCGACGTTCGTCAGCCATTCGCTTGGGCACAACTGCCACTATGAACCACCCCCCGGAAACCAGCCAACAACGTGTCCCAAATGGGCAATATTCACTGTTTCTACCACTGTCTTGATATATGCAAGTAAAAAGTGCACCTGAATCCCGGCCGCCCTGTATTTACAAGGCTCGCGGTCTTCTGCGATCAGGCGGCTCGGACGTCAGCCAAGAAACTGAGGACTTCTTTGGCCATCAGCGTCGAATACTCGGCCAGGTCAACAAGCTTAGGGTCTGTTCCGGAGGGGGCGCGAAGCGCCTACAACCAAGGTTCGCCTGGAAGCTACTCGATCGACCAGTTATGTGGTGCGCCACATACGCGGAAACGCCTAAACTTACCTTTGAAATGGGAACCACCAGATCAAAGGGAAACGATCATGGTTGCGCGTCGGATTGATCGTCAGCCGTTGATATCGTATCGGCTATCCATTCTCATCTTGCTGTCGCTGCTGCTTGTTCCAGCGCACCCCGCCATGGGCGGCACCTTGCCGTCCTTGAAGGTGGAGGAGGGGGCGATCTCCATCTCCGGCGTGTCGTCCGGTGCCTTCATGGCCCATCAGCTTCACGTTGCCCATGGCGCAGACATAAAGGGGATCGGGGTCATTGCCGGCGGCCCCTACAATTGTGCACGCAGCGACCTCTACCGCGGCATGCAGGTCTGCTCGGACTTTTTCACCGACTATTGCGAGGGTATCGAGTGGCTGTGCCGGGCCGCGCTGACAATCGGCCGCGACGACACCGGCGCGCCGCTCTATCAGGGGCCAAAGACCGACGCCGAAGCCGAAGCATTGGCCGAAGAGAGCGTCGCCGAGGCCGAAAGGGCCTTCGCGGCCGGCCATATCGACAATCCCGAAGCCTTGCGCGACGCCCGTGTCTATTTGTTCTCCGCGACCGGCGACACCCTGGTGCCCACGCCCGTCACCAACGCCGTGGCCATGTTCTACACAAAGATGGGTGTCCCCACCGATCACATTCGTACCGTCACCACGGTGCCGACCATCCACGCCATGATCACCGACAACTTTAACGACGTGTTCACCGGCGTCGGCGGCCGCATAAACGAATGCCGGGAAACGGGATCGCCCTTCATCAATGACTGCAGGGCGGAGGCGCCGGACGAGGCCGATGTCGCCGGCAATCTCTTGCGGCAAATCTATGGTGGCCTCAACGATCGCGTGAATGCGACCGGACTTTTCATTGAATTTAAGCAAAAAACATTCATCGTCGATCCGGAGCGCCATGGCATGGACACCGATGGCTTCGTCTATGTGCCGAGGAACTGCGCCGATGGACGAACGCCCTGCAAGCTGCACGTGGCGTTGCACGGCTGCCGTCAGACCGAGGACAGCATCGGCGACCTGTGGTACACCTACGCCGGCTACAACGAATGGGCCGAGGCCAACGACATCATCGTTCTCTATCCCCAGGCCCAGAGCATCCACTTTCCATCCCCGGACGAGCCGCCGCATCCGGACCGCCATTGCGACAATCTCGGTGTCAATCCGCGTGGCTGCTGGGATTTCTGGGGGTACACCGGACCCGACCCCCATGTGCGATCAGCGCCGCAGGTTGCCGCCATCAAGGCCATGATCAACCACATTGCCGGGCTGATGGGGCCGCCGCCGGGCGTGCGCATCGATCGCGACGGCTCCACCGCCACACTCAACTGGACCGGACTCACCGCGTCCAATCTGGTGGGGTACAACGTCTATCGCTCGGCCTTTCACCCGGTCGCCGTGTCCGCAAGCAACCGCGTCAACGATCAACCGCTGACGGCGCCGACCTTCACCGACACCGGCCTCGAAGCCGATGGCGAGTATTTCTATGTGGTCACCGCCGTTGCCGCCGACGGCAGCGAAACCCCGCCGTCCCGCCCGGTCGCCACGGAGACGCTGTGCGAGTTCTGTGTGTGCTGGCCCCTCGACGCCGCCCCGCGCTGCTCGAAAACCTTCTGCTGGTAGGGACCGTGCATAAAAAGAGCGCCCGTTGCTTTCGTCCACGGCGACTATGCCGAATCTGGACTCGAAGGCGATCCGGTTGATGCGATCTGATCGCACCGCGCCCTAGCGCAACAAAGGAATATTCACTATACTATAAGGAGTTGATGTGCGATCTCCGCGCGCGGGGCGGGAGAGGAGACGTAAGGCGATGAATGTCGTTCGCGGAGGTGTCGCCGTGTTCGCAATCGCTTTGTTGGTGCCCCTTGTCGCTGACGGGCAGTCGACGGGCAATGGGAACAATTCGAGCGGGAACACGACCCACACCGGCCCCATTCACCAAGGTGAGCCGTTGACCAACCATCCGGGTGGCAATCCCGGATGGATGCGGTCTCCCGGCGTTTCGACAGGAAATCCGACCCCCAACCAGCGTGCTCCGAGTGCCGGGTCGGGGGGAGCGGCCGGTGGTGTTCCTCTGCCGCCGCAATGTGATCCGACCAAGAATCCATCCTTGTTGAATCAAATTGGCGATTTGTTCGACAATATCAGCAAGTGCTTGGTTCAGAACGCGTACGCGCAACCCGGCAACGACGCTTCGGCAGCCCTGCAAAGACTACAGGCACAAGGGATACTGCTCCAACCGCAGCTCAACGCGCTCCCGTCGATTACGAACGAGCATATCATAAAGTGGGACGACATGAACCGGCATTTACCGCAGCCGTGGAAACGGGTCGTTCTCTATTTGAACGAAAGTTGTCTCTTATCGGAATTGGGCAATAAAAATCAATGGATAGCCGCACTGAACGACAATAAGAAATGGCGTGAATTTGAAAAATGCAACTTGATAAAAGTAGAGCAAAAACCAGATCGTTTGCCGAATCTTTCAAATGGCGTTTTGGAAGCTTGGGGCCGCTCGTCGATTAACTACAATTGTTTTGGATATGCTGCCAAACCGTCACAACCGCCGGGTTGGATCGGACCAAGAGACAACGGCGAAACACTAAGTAACATCCCCGTCTCTTCATATGGTGACTTAAAAAAAGAAATTCAAAAGGATGACTGGACCGAGAGCCCGACCTTTAAGACAAATTCGCCACCTGTGGGCGAGGAACGTCTTGTGCTCTATCAAAAACCGAACGGCCTATACACACATGCGGCGCTCTGGACTCACAAAGGTATTTTCGCAAAAATGGGTGTTTACGGAGTGTTCCGTTTTTCTTCACTTGATCAAATGAGCGGAGAAGGATTTGGCTCCCCAAAGAAAATGTTTACCCGGGATAGACGGACCCCTCCCATATCATAGGTCTGATCGGGGCATGGCGAAGATGTTCGCGGGAACACGCTTTCGGGTTGTCGTCGGATGCTTACGGTGGGGCAAGGTTGGTTGCGCTGCGACGCTGATCGTATGCGCATCCGCTTCGGTCGTCCTGGCGCAAGGCGGACAGGGTTATCAGGGCCAGCCGATGTCCGATGCCGAACTGCGGATGCGGATCGAGTTGCTCAAACAGAGCATGGGCTTCGGGGGGATCTTCAACCCCTTGATCGGTGGGGGTGGTGGCGGCGGCGGCGCTGCGCCGATGCCGAACTTCGGCGCCCCGACGCAGCCCTCGGGCGGCTACGGGGGAACAACGCCGTATTCCGGCGGCGCCGGTTCGATCACGCCTCCCCCCGGCTCGTCCGGATACGCCAACCCGCCGAGCACCTCGAACGGCGGCGGGCGGACGATTTCCGGCGGCGGCCAACCCGGAATCCGCTAGAGCACGACAGTACTCTATTTCATTGATTCTAGAGAAAACCCATGCGATCGAGGTGACCCGACCTGATCGCATTTTCCTCTAAGGAGCCGTACCATGATCACCATTCGAAGAGCCGACGATCGGGGAACGGCGGACTTCGGCTGGTTACATTCGCGTCACACCTTTTCCTTCGGACACTATTACGATCCGGATCACATGGGCATCGGGCCGCTGCGGGTGATCAACGACGATCGTGTCGAACCGGGCGCCGGTTTCGCCACCCACGGGCATCGCGATATGGAAATCGTGTCCTATGTGTTGGACGGTGCGCTGGAGCACAAGGACTCCATCGGAAACGGCTCGGTGATCCGGCCGGGGGAGGTGCAACGCATGT
>JAHCKI010000240.1 GCA_026125865.1 Rhodospirillales bacterium | reverse complement strand
TGGCTTTCCGTTCGCTGACATGCCTTTCACTGACATGCCGTTCTGGAGACTACCACGTCCGGCCGGCCCGCCAATACGGATCGTGCCACATGGCATTCCACGTCATCGCTGGCCAGGGCCGTGAAATGTGCTAAACATCGCTGCGCTTGCGCCGACCACTAAGAAGTCATCGTCCAGAGTTCGATTTTCCCCATGTCCGTCGTCACCCGATTTGCTCCGTCTCCCACCGGGTTCCTCCATATCGGCGGCGCGCGCACGGCTCTTTTCAATTGGCTCTTTGCCCATCACCACGGCGGCCGCTTTCTGCTGCGCATCGAGGATACGGATCTCGCGCGGTCGACTGAGGAAGCGGTCGACGCCATCATCAACGGCCTGAAATGGCTCGACATCACTTGGGATGGTGACGCCGTTTCCCAGCGCTCCCGAATGGAACGCCATGCGCAAGCGGCGCGGCGGCTAATTGATGAGGGCAACGCCTATCATTGCTACGCCAGCCCCGAGGAACTCGCCGAGATGCGCGAAGCGGCGCGCAGAGAAGGCCGATCCCCCGTCTACGACGGTCGCTGGCGTGATCGCTCCCCATCGGAAGCCCCCGCCGGTGTTCGACCCGTTGTTCGCCTGAAAGCGCCGCGGGAAGGCGATACCCGAATCGACGATCTGGTGCAGGGCGAAGTGACCGTGGCCAACCGGCAGCTCGATGACATGGTGCTGCTGCGCGCCGACGGCACGCCGACCTACATGCTGGCCGTGGTGGTCGACGATCACGACATGGACATTACCCACGTCATTCGCGGCGACGACCACCTCAACAACGCGTTCAGACAGCTTCAGCTCTATCGCGCTCTCGGCTGGGAGCCGCCGCTTTTCGCCCATATTCCGTTGATTCACGGCGCCGACGGCGCCCGCTTGTCGAAACGGCATGGCTCCCTGGGTATCGAGGCCTACCGGGATCAGGGAATACTGCCGGAAGCCATGTGCAACTACCTCCTCCGTCTCGGCTGGGGCCATGGCGATGACGAAATCATCGACCGCGAGCAGGCGACTAGCTGGTTCGATCTTGACGGCGTCGGGCGGGCCCCGGCGCGCTTCGACGTTTCCAAATTGCTGAATGTCAATGCCCACTATCTGCGGGCTTGCGACGACAAAACGCTCGCCGATCTGGTTTCGGATCGTTTGCGGCGGAGCATTCCCGCGCCCTTGGCGCCCGATGCGGATGCGCGAATTCTGAAGGGCATGGCCAGCCTCAAATTACGGGCGAAAACCGTGGCCGAGCTTTCGGAAATGGCGCATTTTTATGCCCTCGACAGGCCCTTGCCGATTTCGCCGGAGGCGGCCACGCTGCTGACCGATGACACGAAGGGGCTATTGCGTGATTTGACGCAAGACCTCCGGAACCATACACAGTGGGACGGGCCGTCGCTGGAATCCGAGGTGCGAGAGTTTGCCGGAACACGACAGCCCAAGGCGCGAAAGCTCGGCGAAGTAGCGCAGCCGTTACGGGTGGCTTTGACCGGTTCCAAGGTCTCCCCACCCATTTTCGAGGTGATGGAGATTTTGGGACGAGAAGAAACGCTTGCCCGACTGACCGATGTCTTCGAGTAAATCCTTCATTCGAACACGAAGGGAACCTGACGATGAGTGATAACACGCCCGCAGCCGGCGCCGGGAAACGCACAGTCACCCTTATCGACAACGCGACCGGAAAACAGTTCGAATTTCCCGTGGTTTCCGGAAGCACCGGTCCCGACGTCATCGACGTTCGCAACCTCTACAGCGACACGGGATACTTTACCTTCGATCCCGGCTTTACCTCGACCGGGAGTTGCGAGTCGGCGATCACATTTATCGATGGGGGCAAGGGAGTCCTAGAGTATCGGGGCTATCCCATTCAGGACCTGGCGGAACAGACGGACTTCATGGAAGTCTGCTACCTGTTGATGTACGGCGATCTGCCGAACGCCGATCAGAAGCGCAAGTTCGAGCGTGACATCACCTACCACACCATGCTGCACGAACAGTTGGTTCGGTTTTTCGAGGGATTCCGGCGGGACTCGCACCCTATGGCGGTGATGGTCGGCGTCGTCGGCGCGTTGTCGGCCTTCTACCACGACAGTACCGACATCACCAATCCGCGGCACCGGGTGATCGCTTCCTACCGCATGATCGCCAAGATGCCGACGATCGCCGCATGGGCATACAAGTATTCCATAGGCCAGCCGTTCATCTACCCGCGCAACGAACTCCGGTACTCGGAAAACTTTCTGCACATGCTGTATGCGGTGCCCTGCGAGCCTTACTTCGTCAACCCGGTGCTGGCGCGGGCCATGGACCGCATTCTCATTCTCCACGCCGATCACGAACAGAATGCATCCACATCGACGGTGCGCCTCGCCGGTTCCAGCGGCGCCAATCCGTTTGCGTGCATCGCGGCCGGTATCGCTTCCCTGTGGGGGCCGGCTCACGGCGGCGCCAACGAAGCGGTCCTTCGCATGCTCGAGGAGATCGGCGACGCCAGCCGCATCCCTGAATTCGTGAAGCGCGCGAAAGATCCAAACGACCCGTTCCGACTCATGGGCTTCGGGCACCGCGTCTACAAGAACTACGACCCACGCGCGACGATCATGCGAAGCACATGTCACGAGGTCCTCGATGAACTCGGTGTCCGCAACGAGCCGTTGCTGGAAATCGCCATGGAACTGGAAAGAATCGCTCTCGAAGAGGACTATTTCGTCTCGAAAAAGCTGTATCCCAACGTGGATTTCTATTCGGGCATCATCTTCCGGGCGATGGGCATTCCCACATCCATGTTCACCGTACTGTTCGCCGTCGCCAGAACGGTTGGTTGGGTCGCCCAGTGGAACGAGATGATCGAGGATCCGACCCAGCGGATCGGCCGGCCGCGCCAGCTCTACACCGGCGCCACCGGACGCCAGTTCAAGCCCTTGGCGCAAAGGGCATGACCGCCGAACGCCGTCGTGCCGCGATGAGGGCATGTCAAAGCGTACCGTCGGCCGGACCCGTGCGGGCGTGACCGTCCATGCCCTCGAAGATCAGAACAGCGACGATCGGGGCGGGCCATTTCGGCCGCTTCCATGCCCAAAAATACGCCAAACTTGAACGATCGGCGCTTGTAGCGGTTTGTGATACCGATTTGTCCCGGGCCGAAGGGCTGGCCGGGGAAGTCGGTTGCGGCGCGGTCGCGGATTATCGCGAGCTGCTCGGTCAGGTGGACGCGGTCAGCGTCGTCGTGCCGACGCGGGAACACAAGGAAGTCGCGCTAGCCTTTCTCGAACACGGCGCTCATGTCCTGGTCGAAAAGCCGATCACCAACACCATCGAGGCGGCGGACGAACTGATCAAAGCGGCGCAAGCGCGCAACCTGGTGCTGCAAGTCGGACACCTGGAGCGCTTTTCGGCGGTGCGCAAGGCCATCGACGAGACCGTGTCCCATCCCGTCTATATCGAGGCCAACCGGATCTCCCCGTTTCGACTCCGTGGAACCGACGTCAGCATCGTTCTCGACCTGATGATCCATGACATCGACATGGTTCTGTCCCTGGTCGATGCACCGTTGGAATCGGTCGACGCCGTCGGCGCGCCGGTGATATCGGCCATGGAGGATATCGCCAATTCGCGCATTCGCTTCGCCAACGGCTGCGTCGCCAGCATCACCGCGAGCCGGGTCAGCATGAAGAACGAGCGCAAGATGCGCATCTTTTCCCCGAACGCCTACGTTTCCGTCGACTTTCTCTCGCGCAAGGTGATGCAGGCTCGGAAATCCGGGGACAAGAGCGCCTTCGGACTACCCGGCATCGAAGTCAAGGAGCAGGAATTCGTCGAGGGCGACAGCCTGGAAAGCGAGATCGATGACTTCTTGACGTCCATCGCCGAGGGAAGACCGCCGAAGGTGAGCGGCGAGGACGGCCGCCGCGCCCTCGCCGCCGCCATCATGATTGGGGACAGCCTGGAAGCCCACCGCGCCCTCGTGCAAAAGCACCTGGACTTGCGTTCTCCGCCAAACACCCGATAGGCACAGGCTGGCATGTGCCCGACCCGCGCGACGGGGACGCTGCTGGCGGCATGCATGAAACCCTCAAACGCGGTTTCCCCAGCGACCCGCTCGGCAAACGGTTTGGTCCGAATGAGAACCATGCTATGTTCGTTTCGTAGGGATTTCGCGGTCGCCACGACGACCTGCTTAAAACGGGAGGAATTGAATGCCGGATCAGTCCATCCGGAAAATCCGCCTAGACGAAGACGAAGATTTCTCGGGAACACAGGCCTTCGGCCAACGCATCGTTACTCCCGTCCGCTTTTCGACCGATCCCCGCGATGTGGGCTGGGTCCGCCAGAACATTCCGTGTCAAACGGCCTGCCCCGCCGATACCAACATTCCGGCTTACATCCGGGTTATCCTCGAAGCACGCTACGGACAGTCGTATGAGATCAACCGTCTGGCAAACGTGCTGCCCGGGGTGCTCGGTCGGATCTGCTCGCGCCCATGCGAAGACGCCTGCCGCCAC
>JAHCKI010000024.1 GCA_026125865.1 Rhodospirillales bacterium | reverse complement strand
TCTAATCACGCGGCTCGGTGTGGGTTGCTCCCTTGTTAAATTCGTTACCTCATGCTGAGCCTGTCGAAGCATGAGCCACGGGTCAGGCCGAGCTTGTCGGCCACAGGATAGGGAGATCCACCGGTATTACTCGAACGGGTTGGCGACATTGTCGCCCCATTCTTCCAGCAGTTTCTTTTGGCGGGCGCGCAGGTCGACGACGCGTCGTTGCGCCAGGACGCGGAAGATCCTGTTGGTGATGACCGGAACGCAGACGAACAGCAGCCAGCCGATCGCAGCACCGCCGTACATGGAGCTGAGAGAGAAAGGGTCGGTCAAGATCCGCTCCGCCGTGTTCACCGAGTGACCGTGGAGCCATAGATCGATCACGAAAGGCAGAACGCCGGCGAAATTCGGTGCGCCGACACATTGCGCCGCCCAGCGGCCGCGGGTGCGGTCGATGGCGAACGCAACGAATGTGGGCAGCATGCCGATGGCGATAACCATCGCCGTCGGCGGCCACACGGTCATCGTCACGATGGCGCAGATCGCCAGACCGATCTTGAACCGCTTCGGCATGGGCGCCGGCTGGAACTCGAATCCCTGCGTCGATAGAGTTGTTTGACCGCTCACCTGCATTCCTTTTTGAGCATGGTGCCTATATGAACCTTGTTATGGCCATGATGCCGATGGCGAAGACGGTCGCGAACAGCGACAGCGCCGCCGCGATCCGCTGACCGGTGGCAGTCCAGGAGCCGGGACATCCCAATTCGTCGCTCTCGATCCGATGGATTTCCGCTTCGGCGGACGAAAACTCGGAAACCGCCATGGCGAAACTCCGCTCATCAATGCGTCGCCGTTCGGCATTCTCGACCAGGGCGTACAGCGCCGTCAGGCTCCCGCGTTCAATGACCTTCGGGAGGTGCCGTTCGATTTCCATGCGGATCGTACGGCCGTGGTAGGACCCGATCACGGGCCCCAGCATGTCGCCGAACCACGAGCACAGATGCGGAAGCGAAACGATTTCAAGCTGGTGCTGCAGCAAGGCGAGAAGGCCCAACATCCCAATCACCGTTCGCTCCGTCTTTGTATCGCCGAGGGCCTTCAGGAACGGCGTGGCCTTGGAGTCCGCGCGGGTTGCGATGAAGGCCGCAATGTGGCGGTCGATGGGCGGACGATCGCTATCCTTGTGTTCCGCCAAGGCGTCCAGCCGCCGCAGCAATCCATCGAGATGATAAATGTAGGCATCGGCCAGTCGGCGGCTCTGGCACGGCATTCCCGGGTTGATTTCGTAGAGACAGCGCTCCCAACCGCCGCCGGGAGCCTGCATATTCAGATATCCCTGCAGGCTGGTGATGAAGGATGGCAACTCGTTCCATCGCGTCCGTGGCTGCGATTGCTCCGCGAGCCAAAGAGTCGGGAGCCCAAGCGCGATGGAGGCGGCCACGGGCTGGATGTCGCCATCCTGTTGGCATGTGGCCGCCAACAACGGCCCCAGGCCGTCGAGCATGTAGCTGAGGCCACGAAAGCGGATAGGGCTCGCCGGATCCAGGAGTATGGCGACCTTGGCGACCAGGAGGTCGTCCGCACCTTGCGGACCGCCCATGGCGGCGTTTGAACTCAATGTCGCACTCTCCACCGCCGCGACGAGGTCAGGGGCCTTCAAGCGGAGATCCAGCCATTGCCGCAGGTCACCATTGCGGATGACTCGTGCCGCTTCGTCCACATGCCGGGTCATCGCACGAACCAGCCGCCGCAGGGATACGTATTCGGAACCGGTGAAGCGGAATGAGCACAGGGGCTTGCGTTCGCTTTGGGGGCGCACGGGATTGAGGCGGCGCCCTTCCAGCCATCCGTCCAGTTCGAGCGATCCCCAGCGATATTCGGGATCATCGCACAGCATGCCCCGCAGCGGCTCGATCATGGGAAGGGGGATGGGTGCTTGGTTGCACAGCGTTCCGTAGCTGCCGTTTTCCATCTTGGCCGTCAGCAACGCGCCATCCAGTTCGGCGGCCGGGATCCGCCCCAACATGAGCGTCACCAAGGTGACGCCGAAGGCGTAGAGATCGTCACCCGTATTGCCTTCACCGCGCCCGATCTTGTGCGCCATGGCGCGTTCGATCGGTTCGAAAACGGCGGGCTGATCGTATCCCGGCGGCGATGTCAGGCAATCGCCGAGCACGAGTTCGCCGCCCGCCACATCCTGGAAGAAAAGATTGTCCGGGCGGATCGCCCGGTGGGTGACATTGCATCCCGCCAAGCTGCGCAAGGCCCGTGCAACGGGCTCGACGACACGGGGACCGAATTCAAATTCGGATATCCCGCCCTCCCTGCAGTACTCGGCGAGCGTACCGCCGGTCGGTTGATCGTAAACGATGGCCAGGCATTTGCGGTCGACACCGGGGCAGGCCACGGCACCGCTGGCGATCGGCGCCATGACTCCGGTCAGGTTGTTTCCCTGCAACCGTTCCAGCGCTTCCATGCGAACCGGCAACGTCGGCGGCGCGACTAGAGCGAACAGTTGAACGTCGGGATTTTTGCGATCGATCGCCGCGTAGGCCTTCGACGACGGCGTGTCGAGATGGGCGAGGGGCGCGTTGAAATCGACCCGGAAACGATCGGCGATGACGGCGGCCGAATCGGTAACGATGCCGTCGTCATTTCGTCGTGTCTTTCCAGACGTCGCCATTTCCGCTTCTCGGCTGCCTCAAGCTGGTCCGGCACGGGAAAGTGCCGGAGCCACCAGGATATCAGCACGCCGCTTGCGGAAACCTTAACCCGCGACCCGGCTGTCGTTTCGACCGGCTACTCGGCCGGTTGTTGGACCATGTCTTCCGGCTTGTTGCCATGGAGGCGCTCGCGCAGGCGCTGGAACACCACGTACAGAACCGGGATCAGGAAAATTCCCACGAATGCCGAAGCGACCATGCCGCCGAACACCGCCGTTCCGACGCCGCGCCGGCTGACGGCGCTGGCGCCGGTGGCGATGACCAGCGGAATCAGCCCAGCGATGAAGGCGAAACTGGTCATCATGACCGCACGAAAACGCAGCCGCGCCCCCATTTCCGCCGCTTCGACGATCGCCGCGCCCTTTTCCCGCTGCTCCTTGGCGAACTCGACGATGAGGATACCGTTCTTGGCGGCGAGGGCGATCAGGATGACGATGCCGATCTGGGCGTACATGTTGTTGTCGAGACCAGCCACCCACAGCGCGGTCATCGAGCCGAGGATACCGACTGAAACGGAAAGCAGCACGGGAATGGGGATCGTCCAGCTTTCGTACAGACCGACGAGGAAGAGGTAGGCGAACAGCACGGCGAGGCCGAGAATGAGTGTCGTCTGCCCCGCCGCCTGCTTCTCCTGCAACGCCGTTGAGGTCCATTCGAAGGCATAACCCGCCGGCAACACCGACTGGGACAGGTTCTCCATGGCGTTGAGCGCTTGTCCGGAACTGAAGCCGGGCGCCGGCCCGCCGTTCACGGTGACGCTGCGGTAGTTGTTGTAGCGAATCAGCGTTTGCGGCCCGAGGATGAGCCTGGGCTCGGCGATGGATCGGATCGGAACCATCTCGCCCCTATCGTTGCGGACATGAATGCGGTAAAGGTCGTCGACACGGGCGCGATCGCTCGCCTCGGCTTGGATATTGACCTGCCAGACGCGGCCGAACAGGTTGAAATCGTTAACGTAGTAGCCGCCGAGGGTGGTCTGCAGGGCCTGGAAGACGTCGCTGATGGGGATACCCAGCGTCTGCACCTTGTCGCGATCGATGTCGAGATAGATTTGCGGCGTGTTGGCCGCGAACGTGCTGAACACGCCCCGCAACGTCGGCTCTTGATTGGCCTGGATCACCAGTCCGCGCATGACCGCCGCCATGTCCTCCGCCGAGGTTCCCCGCAGGTCCTCCAACTGGTATTCGAAGCCGCCCGTGGTGCCGAGACCGACGATGGGCGGCAGGTTGAAGGCCGTTACCGCCGCACCGGGGATCGCGGCGGTTTGCGCGCGGACATGGGCGATGATTTGATCCACGTACAGGCTGGGATCGGTGCGCTCTTCCCAAGGTTTCAGGGTGACAATCAGGAAGGCAGCGTTCGACTGGTTGAGGCCGTCGATGAAGTTGAAGCCGGTCACCGATGAGAATGTGTCGACGCCCTCGGTCTCGAACAGGACTTGCTCGATCTTGTCGACGATTTCGCTGCTACGGTTGACCGAGGCCCCTTCGGGGAGTTGTGCGACGACGAAGAACGCGCCTTGGTCCTCGCTCGGCAGGAATCCCGTCGGGGTGATCTTGAACAGCCAGCCCGTGCCCGCCAACACCGCCGCGAGAAAGACGAGGCCGATGAGCGTTCTTCGTACCAGACGGTGGACGACGCCGGCATAGCCGTCGCGCGCCTTGTCGATGGCGGCGAAGACATAGCGCATGGGCCCGCTGACACCATGGCCCGGTTTCATGATGATGGCGCAGAGGGCGGGACTGAGCGTCAGGGCGTTGATGGCGGAAATCACCATGGAGATGGAGACGGCGGCGGCGAACTGCTGGAAAAGTTGTCCGGTGATGCCGGGAATGAATGCCGTCGGCACGAACACCGACAGCAACACCAGGGTAATGGCGATGATCGGCGCCGTGATTTCCTTCATCGCCGCCTTGGCGGCCTCCTTGGGCGGAAGGCCCAGCGCGTGCATCTTTTCCTCGACCGCCTCGACGACGATGATGGCGTCGTCGACGACGATGCCGATGGCGACCACCATGGCGAGAAGCAGCACGGTATTGGCGGAAAAGCCGAAAGCCAGCAAAAAGGCGAATGTTCCGATCAGGCTGACGGGGACGGCGATGGTGGGAATCACCGTCGCCCGAAGCTGCCCCAGGAACAGAAACACCACGATAACGACGAGGACGAAGGCCTCGACCAACGTGTGGATGACTTCTTCGATGGTGCTTTCGACGAACACCGTCGTGTCATATTGAACAAGGTAGTCCACATCCTCCGGGAAGCGTTCCTTGAGCGCCTCCATTCGTTCGGAAACGGCTTCGGCGACCGCGATCTGGTTGGCGCCGGGAGAGAGATAAATACCGATCAGCGCGCTCGGTTTACCGTTTAGCTTACCGAAAGAGTCGGAGGTCTTGGCGCCCAGTTCGACACGGCCGATGTCCTTGATCCGCAGCACCGAGCCATCCGGGTTCGCCCGAACGACGATGTTTTCGAACTCGGCTACGTCGGTCAGGCGCCCCTTTGTCTGTATGGTAAGTTGGAACTGAGCATCGGACGTCATGGGCTGGGCGCCGATGCGCCCGACCGCGGCCTGCACGTTCTGGCTTTTCAGGGCGGACACGATATCGTTGGGAGACATGCCCAGACTGGTGAGGCGGTCGGTGGTCAACCAGATGCGCATGCTGTAGTCCAGCGGCCCGAAGATGGTTGCGTCACCGACCCCGCCGATGCGCGCCAGTTCGTCGCGAATGTTGATCGTCGCGTAATTGCTCAAGAACAGGGCGTCATAGGTGCCGTTCGGCGAGTTGATGCTGATGACTTGCAGCAGCGCCGTGGATTGCTTTTTAACGACAACACCCTGGCGTTGGATTTCTTCGGGAAGTTGGGGCAGGGCTTGCTGAACACGGGTTTGCACATTGACGGTGTTGATGTCGGGATCGGTGCCCAGCGCGAATGTCACCGTCAGCTTGTAGCTGCCGTCGTTGCCGCTCACCGACTTCATGTACATCATGTCGCTGACGCCGGTGACCTTGGACTCGATGGGCTGGGCTACCGTCTCTTCAACCACGGCGGCGCTCGATCCCGGATAGCTTGTGGTGACCTGGACTTGCGGCGGCACAATGTCCGGGAACTGCGCCGTCGGGATGGCGAGAATGGCGATGATACCGGCGATGGTGATCACCAACGAAATGACGATGGCCAATCGCGGCCGGTCGATAAAGACGGCGGAGATCATCGCTCAGGCTCCCGGCTTGGCGGCCGGCATTTCGCTCGCCTCGACGACTTGACCCGGACGGACCTTCTGGGCGCCCTCGACGATGACGCGCTCGCCCTCCTTCAGGCCGTTCTCGACGACGATGTTTCCTTCCTGGGAGTCGCCCATCTTGATCCGCCGGATTTCGGCCTTGTTTTCGCCGCTGACGACAAGGACGAAGGCACCGGCCTGATCGGCCTGTAACGCCACCCGCGGAACCACGAGCGCCTTCTTCGGCGCATCGCCTTCGACGGATACGGTGGCGAATTGACCGTCAACCAGAAGTCCGTCGGGGTTGGGAAGCGATCCCCGCACGGCCAACGTGTCCGTGCTCTGGCTGATCTGGATGTCGGCGAAGTCGATTTTGCCCTGGTGGGGATAGGCGCTGCCGTCGGCGAGGGTGAGGCGGACGATGACGTTGTCTTTTGTTGACTTATCTTTTGACTGTGCTTGTTTTTGAACGTCGAGCAGGATGCGTTGACTGACGGGGAATGTCACGTAAATCGGATCCTGGCTTACGATTGTCGCTAGCACGCCACTTTCGGGGCCGACCAGGTTGCCGACGGTAAAGGTGGCGCGGCCGATGCGGCCGCTGATCGGCGCTCGAATTTCGGTGTAAGCGAGATCCAATTCGGCCTTTTCCAAGGCGGCTTTGGCTTTCAAGATGTTGGCGCCGGCTGTCAGGTCCTCGGCACGGAGCCGATCGACATCCGCCGCCGAAACGTCTTTTTTCTGAAAAAGGATTTCGTAGCGCTTGAGTTGGGCGGCGGTATTCGCCTTATTGGCTTCGGCGGACGCCACCTCCGCCTTGCTTTCATCCGCCGTCGCCTGGAATTCGCTCTGCTGAATTTGGAAGAGCAGGTCGCCTTTGTTGACGTGTCCGCCTTCTTCGAAGAGCTGTTTTTCAAGAAAGCCCACGACCCGCGCCCTCAACTCCACCTTGTCGACGGCCTCGATGCGGCCGACAAATCCCGTAGCGGAGGTGATTTCCTCATAGCCGACCTTGGCAACGGTTACGGCCGGCGGTGGCGCGGCATTGGCTTGCTGTTGCGGCTGTTGTTCACAGGCCGTGGTGAGAGACGCCGCCAACGCGGACAACACCAGAGCGGCCATTGTCCCGAATCCGACCGGAGATGGTTTCGTCGCCATCGCCGCTCCCTTTCCGTCTTTCGTTACTTAGACCCAATCGAGGCTCCCTGATTGGTTGGTTCATATACCCTAAATATGGGGATCAGGATAGCGAGTGCGTGTCCTTTCACAATATGTGGACTAAAGAGCAATTACCGTCAGTCCACGAAAGGATCGTGGACCATGATGGTGTCTTCCCGCTCGGGGCTGGTGGACAACAGGTGCACGGGGGCTTCGATGAGTTCTTCGATGCGACGGATGTATTTGACCGCCGTCGCCGGCAGATCGGCCCATGAACGCGCGCCGCGGGTGCTTTGTGTCCACCCCTCCATGGTTTCATAGATCGGTTCCGCCAGCGACTGGCGATCGAATGAAACGGGCAGGTGATCGATGACCTCGCCGTTGATGCGGTATCCCACGCAGACTTTGAGTGTTTCGACGCCGTCGAGCACGTCGAGCTTGGTAAGGGCGATGCCGCCGACGCCGTTCACACTGACCGCTTGGCGCACCAGTACAGCGTCGAACCACCCGCAGCGGCGCGCCCGCCCGGTGACCGTTCCGAATTCCTTGCCGCGTTCGCCGAGACCGCGCCCCACGTCGTCCGTGAGTTCGGTGGGGAACGGACCGCTGCCGACGCGCGTCGTGTAGGCCTTGGTGATGCCGAGCACATAGCCGATCGCGCCCGGCCCCAGACCCGATCCCGACGAGGCTTGGCCGGCAACCACGTTGGAAGAGGTGACGAAGGGATAGGTGCCGTGGTCGATATCCAGCATAGTCCCCTGAGCGCCTTCGAACAGGATACGCTTGCTTTTCTTTCGCGCCGCGCCGAGGGTTTTCCAGACGATGTCGGCATAGGGAAGCACTTTCGGCGCGACATCCATGATGTCTTCGTACAACGCCTTGCGATCGACCTCCGGCATATCCAGTCCCCGCAACAGGGCGTTGTGATGGAACAGCAGCGCGTCCAGCTTGGCGGACACCACCTCGGCGCTGACCAGATCGCCGAGACGCACGGCGCGCCGGGCAACCTTGTCTTCATAGGCCGGTCCAATCCCTCGCCCGGTGGTGCCGATCATGAGCTTGCCGAGCGCTTTTTCCCGAGCCTTGTCGAGGGTGCGATGCAGCGGCAGGATCAATACCACATTTTCGGCGATGCGAAGGTTGTCGGGGCTGACTTCAACGTCTTGCCGCCGCACTTCCTCGATTTCAGCCAGCAGCGCCCAAGGGTCCAGAACGACGCCGTTACCGATCACCGCCAGCTTCCCCGGCCGCACGATGCCGGACGGCAACAGGCTCAGTTTGTAGGTGACGCCATCAATGACCAGGGTGTGACCGGCGTTGTGGCCGCCCTGAAACCGAACGACCACTTCGGCCCGCTCCGACAGCCAGTCGACGATCTTGCCCTTGCCTTCGTCACCCCATTGCGTGCCGATAACCGCCACATTCGCCATGACGTTCCTTCCTATCTTAGGGTTCGTTGCCGCCCTCTAATCGATGACGGCCATGAGGTCGCGCACGTCTTCGCCGATGACCACATGCGTACAGCCCAGACGACCGGCTTCGGTGGCTAAATCGGGGACGGCGCGCAATCCGCAAACCGTAATCCAGCCCTTGTCGCGCAAGCCTTCACCGACCGTTCGCGGCGTATCGACGGGCACGAATACACGGTTCTCGGGTTTCGCCGGCGACAGCGATCTTAACACCGAATCCATGAACAGGGTTACACCCGTCGCCGCCTCGCCGCCACCGTCATCGCCGGCCAAGTAGCGGCCGCCGCGCCCGAGTTCGCCGCAAACGCCGGCCGCGAACAAAGCGAACGTAACGCCTTGATGATACTCGAAACCGCGGCTTTCAACCGGGTCAATACCGATCAATATAGCCGGCGCGGCGGAACGAACGCGTTCAAAAACATCCGCGATCTTTTCCAGTTCAGATACGGCGCGATCCGGGAGAGTCAATTTCGCCAGCTTGCTCAGTACATGTTCGCCGGGGCCGGCGATGGTCGCCAACTTGGCGAGAAGGGACGCCGTCGCGGTATCGAGAAAGGGTGTCAGGTCGGCGATGGCGCGCGCGTCCTTGCGATCAAGGGCGGTGCGAAGCCGTGCCCGCTTTTTCCGGTCCAGTTTCCGCTCAGCGAGAATCTCGGTGACGAGCGTCGGAATACCCAAATCGACGGTCAATGCGCCGACACCGAGATCGGACAATCCCTCGACGGCCATCAGAATGACTTCCGCATCCGCCGCCGGCTCCGGTGCACCGATGATTTCCGCGCCCACTTGACCGAATTGCCGCGTCGGACGCAATTGTGATCCGCGCACGCGCACCACCTGACCCGCGTAGCTGAGGCGCAAAGGCCGAGGGGCATGGGCCAGCCGCTCTTTTGCGATTCTTGCCACCTGCATGGTCATGTCCGGACGCAGCGCCAGCATCCGCTGCGAAACCGGGTCCATGAGGCGGAAGGTCTGCGCCGCCAACGCCGAACCGGGGCCCAAAAGCAGGGCATCCTCGAATTCGATCAGCGGCGGCTTGACCTGCTCGTAACCGAAGCCGGCAAAACGCGTCATCAATCGAGTGATCATCGCCGCCTCGAACGCGGCGTTCGGCGGCAAAACGTCCATGACGCCGGCCGGCAGAAGTGTTTGTACTCGGTCGTCTTTCACTATTCACACCTGGTCATTTCGGCGCCGACTTCGGCGCGCCTAAACATGGGAAACTTTGTTCGCTTGCGGAATCTGGGGAAACGTCCGGCACCAGTGTCAGCGTACCGTGAACGGCTGTTGCTGGACCGATTGACTAAAGGTGTCGGTGAGCGCTGGAATCATGGACTTCATCAACGCGTCGCGGTCACCGCCGGCAAAATCGGCGACCGCCCAACCGTGCCAGATGGTCTGGCCTGTCCGCGTATCCGCGAGGGTCGCGTCCAGGCGATAGCGGGTTCGCTGGACCCGTCCCGACTTCTCACCCCGATTGATCAGGCCGCCCTTGCGGCTATTGAAGATGTTGAGCACGTAGCGATCAGTGTCCTTGCGAAGGGTTTCGTCGTAACCGCGATCGGCCTCGATCAGGGCGCCACCCCGGTCGTCCCAACTGCCGATCAATTCCTTGCTGTCGAGTGTCAGCACCAAGGGCGTGTCGCCTTTCGTCACCGGAAAGCCGTTGAAGCGAAGCGCTCCTTCCAGCTCTTCCCGCAGTGCAATGGCGGTAGCGGAATTGTCCAACGTGCGAACCCGCAGCGGCGCGTCACCGGGGAGTGGCGAGAACGATACGGCGTTGACGAGACCGCGTGTCGTTTCCTGCGCCACGCCGGCAACCGGCAGATGGAGGGCGAGCGCGAGGACGACGCAACCGGCCAAAAAACCACGGAACCCATTCATGATATGCTCCTCGCGCCGGTTAGTGCCGCGATCCGCGGCTCGGTTTGAAAAAAGTGAAAAACCGGGCAAATGATCAAGAACGATCGGGATGTTCGAACAGGTCAGATGATCGACCGAGTGAACCCGCCCTGTCAACGCCTGCCGGTTCGCCGAAAGACCCTTTCCGCGGGTCATCGGCGCTTGTGATCGTGGTGACGGTTTGTTGACACCTCCAAAAGCAGCCATTACCCAACCTTGACCCAGCGACCGCACGCATGTCCCGGAGGAGAGCATGAAAAGCAAGAAGGGGGGGATCGTTGCCTGTGGGCATCCCGCGACGGGACGCGCCGCCACCGCCATTCTCGACGACGGCGGCAATGCGTTCGACGCGGTGCTCGCCGCCATGTGCGCCGCGTGTGTGGCCGAACCGGTGCTCGCATCGTTGGGCGGCGGCGGTTTTCTGCTTGCCCGCACGGGACAAGGGGGGCGGACACAACGCCCCGTCATCTACGACTTCTTCCCGCAGACGCCGAAAGCCCGGCGGCCGTCGAACGACGTCGAATTCTATCCGATCGTCGCCGATTTCGGTCCGGTTCAGCAGGAATTCCACATCGGCATGGGCTCGATCGCCACGCCGGGCGCCGTACGCGGCCTTTTCGAGGTTCATCGCGAACTGGGCTTCATGCCCATTCGCCGCGTCGTCGAACCCGCCATTGCGCTGGCCCGCGATGGCATCGAGATGAATTCCTTGCAGGCTTACTTTTTCGGGATCATCTCCCCCATTTTCAAAAGTACCGAGGCTTCCCGAACGTTGTTCGCTCGTCCCGGCGATCCGGAGAAGCTGGTTGGCGAAGGCGACCTTCTTAGGTTGCCCGAATTCGCGGACGCCCTGGAAACCCTCTCCATCGAGGGCGAAGACCTGTTTTACCGCGGCGAGATCGCCCAGGCGGTGGCGGCGGACTGCAAAGCTCACGGCGGGCATTTGACGGCGGATGATTTTGCCGGCTACCGAGTCGAACGGCGGATGCCGCTGGCGGTGGACGCATTTTCGGCCCGCCTCCTAATGAATCCGCCACCTTCCAACGGCGGTATTCTTATCGCTTTCGCATTGGCTTTGTTGAGCGATGACGATTTCGCCGCGAGCGGATTTGCAAGCGCCGGTCATATCCAGCATTTGAGCCGAGTCATGGGCGCGACAAACCGCGCGCGCCTCGAACAAGACCTGCACGAGATGACGCCGGATGCGGCGGCGCGGACGTTTCTCGATCCCGCGCTGGTGGATGCCTATCGCCAACATCTGCTCGGGCGGCCGTGGATGACGCGCGGTACGACCCATATCAGCGTGATCGACGCCGATGGCAACGCCGCCGGGCTTTCGCTGACCAATGGCGAAGGGGCGGGTTATATCGCTCCCGGAACCGGCATCATGCTCAACAACATCCTCGGGGAAGACGACATCAATCCCCACGGGTTCGGGCATTGGCCGCGCGACGCTCGCCTCAGTTCCATGATGTGCCCGACCATCGCCCTGACCCCGGACGGCGGCGTCACCGTCCTGGGTTCGGGCGGCTCCAATCGACTTCGAACCGCGATCCTACAGGTCTTGCTGAACCTGTTGGTATTCAAAATGCCGATCGAGGACGCGGTGGCCATGCCGCGGATGCATCTCGAAGGCGAAACGCTCAGCATCGAACCCGGTATCGGCGATGCCCTGGCCGATGCGCGGGACGAGCCGTTCACCACCGTCGATCGCTGGGAACGACAGAACATGTTCTTCGGCGGCGTCCATGCCGTCCGCAGGGAGGGAGATGGACGCATGAACGGCGCCGGCGACCCGCGACGGGGCGGCGTCGCCCTGGTCGTGTAGGGTCGGTTTCTCACGCTACCCGGCGCTTCCCGATGTCGTTCGCGATAGGCTCAGGCCAGCCTGAGCCTCACGGGTGCGCGCCTCTTACGCTTCCTTTACCGGACTTGGTGCAAGGTGATCGGAGATCGCAGTTGGCTAAGCGTGGGAAGCGGAAATCATGGAGACGACGGTCAACGTCCAATGTCCGGCGACTACGCACAGTGTGCGAACGCCGGGTGCCGACAAGATCGATTTTTTCGCTTCGACCTTGGTTTTCCGTGGGCTTGATCGCGATACTCTCGGCGATTTGGAACGACGGTGCCACTACCGGCGCTTCGCTCCCCAGGAGCAGATCCTTGACCACGGCGAATGCACCACGGACGTCTTTTTCCTCATCGGCGGCCGCATCCGGATCGTGAATTTCTCGGTGTCGGGGCGGGAAATCGCCTTCGACGAGTTGGCCCCGGGGTCCGTCTTCGGCGAGTTGTCGGCCATCGACGGCGGGCCGCGATCGGCGGGTGTCGTGGCGATCACGGACACCCACCTCGCGATCATGCCGGGGCCGCTGTTCGTGGATACCATCCTCAAGTATCCATCGGCCGCCCTTGCCGTCATGCAACGCCTGACCGCGATCATTCGGACGGCCGACGAACGGATCATGGATTTGAGCACCATGGCCGCGCAAAGCCGCGTACAGGCGGAACTGCTGAGGCAGGCGAAAAGGCACATGGTCGACGTCACAACGTCGCGAATTCAACCGATTCCGCTACACGGAGACATCGCCAGCCGCATCAGCACGACGCGGGAATCCGTCGCCCGGGTGATGAACGATCTGGCGCGCAAGGGCATCGTCAAACGCACCAAGGATGCGCTGATCGTTCACGATGTAGAACGGCTTGAAAAAATGGTGGAAGACGTTCGAGGCTGAATCCGTGGAAAGCCGAGCGGTCCGATCGTGACCGGCTATTTGATCTTGGCTTCCTTGAAGGTCACATGCTTCCGCGCCCGCGGATCATACTTGCGGAACTCCATCTTGCCGGTCGCCGTCCGCGTATTCTTCTTGGCGACGTAAAAATAACCGGTGTCGGCGGTGCTCACCAGTCTGACAAGTATCGTGCTCTGTTTCGCTTTGGCCATTACCGGGTTCCATCGGGCATTGTCGAAATGAGTTCGGCACTCTACCGCCGTCTTTCCGGCTGTCAAGCGCGTGTCGTAAGCGGATCAACAGTTTCGCTAACCTTATGGCACGCCGGGGTAGCCGTGGCCGGAAAGGTCGATGGGCACCGTTCCGGTCAGCGTCCGGTTAGGTGCGGCGTATTCCTTTTCGATTCCCGCCATGACTGTGCGGTCGTCGCGGTGGTAGAGGCCGCGCCGGCCGTTCATGGCGAAAGGTTTCTCCAGAGCGAGCCATAGGAATTGCGGCAAGCGCCTTAGCATGAAAGCGGCCTTCGTGTTCGGGTGCAGAAGCGCGTTGGCGCGGCGGGTGACTTCCACGAAGCCGTGAGAGGGTGACGGATTGGCGCGTTGGCCGACGGCGCGGATCGGTAGGCCGTCGGGCGGGAGCCCCCAGAAACACGCGACCTCGGCGAGGAATCCGGCCGGGTCGGTGCGCAACTGTTCGTAAGCCAGCACCAATACGTTGTCCGGTCCGAGCACGTCGACATAGGCCGCCACCAGGATGTCGTAACGCAGCTTGCCGTTCTTGATGGCGCTCGTGACGTAGTGTTCGAAGCGGAGATTTCCGCCCGATTTCACATAGAGCCAGTAGAGGGAGGGGAACATGGTGGTCTGGTTGCGGATGCAGATCACGACGCGCGCGTTTGGGTCTCGCGACGCAAGCACCTTCGGGTGGGTCACATCGTCTTCGAACAGTGAACCGGACAAGCTTTCATCGCATCGAACGCGGACGCCGCGGGCGTCCAGCACCGGCCGGACCATCGGCAGGAGGACGTTGTTGATCCAGGTATTGCCGGTCTTGTGATAGCCGATGTGGTAAACGTTCATGATCGACGGTGGCCACCGTACACCGATTCTCGCGCGGAATTTTAAGCGAACCCTTGCGATCAGGCTGGATGACCTGATCGCCTAATAGTGCCTCAGGCGGCGTCGGGGTCTTCCATTCGCAGCACCATGCACGGGATTTTTCGCGTCTTGAGCGCGCGGCATGCGTCATGCGCTTGGGGCTTGGTGATGCCGACGACGCGCGCTCGATAGAGGGTGCCGCCTTTCTTGGCGGCTAATGGAACCACCTTGATAGAACCGGCCTCGAGCGGATCGGGCAAAGTGGCGATTGCCTTGGCCGCGATCTTTTCGGCGGAACCCTTGGTCGGTACGACGCCAACTTGAACGCCCCAAGCGGCGCCAAAGCCCGAACCTTCGCTGGAGTTTGGGGTCGAGCCCTGCGCCACCACAGGAACTTCCTTGCCGGACGGCGCCCAGGCGATGTCCACGTTGTCGGAGACGCGAAGAACCATACAGTCCTTGCGGTCGTTGCGAAGCTGACGGCAGGCCAATGACGCGCTTTCCTTGCTGACGCCATGGACACGCGCCAAGTACATGGTCCGCGTTCCGCGCTTGTTGCGGTAGGTGCGCTTGACGACAGCGGGAACGCCGTAGGCCAAATGGTTGGTCACGTTGGCCGAGGCATCGCGAGCGGCGTCACGGGCGGGGTCAATACCGATGAACGCGCCGACCTGGACGCCCCAGGACCCGGACTTGCCGACTTCCGCCGGCGCGGCCGTGTTGGCCGCAACCGCGGTGGAGAACGTCGGTTTTGGAAACGGTGTGCCGATCCGAGATCCGCTGGTGCTGGCGGTGCGCACATCGGCGGCGTCCCGGTCGCGCAATACCAGGCATTTGAATCGCTTCTGCTTGAGGATGCGGCAGGCTTCGTAGGCATCTCCCTTAGCCAGGTCAAGCACTCTGGCGAGATGATAATTGCGCTTGCCGCGACCTTTCGAATGGACGACCTGAACCGATGCCTGCGGGGCGAAGGCCTTGACATGTCGAATGGCTTTCTGCGCCGATCGTAGCGCCGATCCCTTGTCTCCGTACGCGCCGACCTGAATACCCCAGGCACCGCCGCCA
>JAHCKI010000239.1 GCA_026125865.1 Rhodospirillales bacterium | reverse complement strand
ATACGTCGGAATACGCCTGTCGGCTATTCCGACCTACCCCCCTGTCGTGCAGAAATCGTACTTCATACGCCGGAATACGCCTGTCGGCTATTCCGACCCACCCCCCTGCCGTGCAGCGGTACTAGCAATTCGCAAAAAAACTGCTACCCTCGTTTGAGGTAAGAGGGGGTATGCGATGCGGATCATCAAACCCTATGGCCGAAGCCATACAGTCGAGAACAAATCAGGAAAATTAGAGCGCAAACTCCATCTGCGCACCCAGCGCGGCGATGGCGACAACGCACGGGACATCGAAGAGTTCGCCCATTCATGGGACGAACTGGTCATCGCCCAATGGATCTCGACCATCGACAAGATCGCCACCAAGCCGAAGGGCGACAAGAGACCCACCCAGGTCCAGCGCGATCTGCGGCAACGCCTGGGCGATGCGGCGTGGGCGCACATCGTGGCGAACCCGCTTCTGCCGGGTTTGCCGGAGGACACGGACGGCATTCTCAAGACGCGTTGGGCCTTCAAGATCGCCCCCTACCGCGATGGGGTCGTCGACCCCAAGTATCCGCCCAACCCTAAAGGGCGATGGTATGGGCGTTTCTTGGGCGACACCGACCCCGAGGCGGTTGACGCCGCCACCGCAAAAGCGGTCGTCCACCGGATCCACGAGCATCTCTATAAAGCCGAATACCGGATCGATCCCGGCAGCCCCAACAAGCGTAAAGGGCGCATCGCCGCCCGGGCCGGGAGTATCGTTAAAAACGTTCCGGCTCTCAAGGAGACCGCCGCGCCGGGGACCGCATGGTCCGACGGTGACGTCGCCGAGTATGAGCGGAGGGTTGGCAACATCGCCGGTCGGATCAAACAAGCGGCCGATGAACGCGTGGCGGCGAAGCGCCATGTCGGACCGGATGTGGCGGCCAAGGTGCTGTACGCGGCTTGGCCGGCCCTGTTCGACGGCGAAACGCCGAGGTTCGAGGAAGCATGGGCGCGCAGCCCCGGCCTCGTAGCCGTGCACGAAGCGATCCGCGACCGCTACACCCGCACGCTCAAGCGCCACGGCAAGGACAGGAAACAGCATGGCGAACAGCCCCGCACGGTGTCCCCGCTGTTGCCGGCGACCATGGACGCCCTGTTCAAGCAGGTCGGCAACACCATCGCCAATCGCGACCTGGGCGCCCTGGTTCGCCTCGGCAAGGTGATCCACTACCAGGCGACGTCGGCCGAAGGGACGGGTGACGCGCCGGCGCACGTGGTTCCCAATTGGCCTGCCGATGTCGGTTCCAGCCGCTATTGGACCAGCGAGGGCCAGGCCGAAATCAAGCGCAACGAGGCGTTCGTGCGGATCTGGCGACGCGCGCTGGCGCTCGGGCGTCAAACGCTGGTCGATTGGGCCGATCCGCGCGGGGTGATCAGAGATGATATCCTCGATAAACCGGGCATCAATCAGGCCACCGGGAAGAAGCACTTCGACCCAAAACACCACGTGCGGAAATTGGAGGTGCTGTTCGGCAGCCGATCCACACTGTTCTTGCGCGAAGGCAATGACGAAGTCGATATCGATTTCAAAAAGAGCACCCTGCGCCTTGCCCTTGAGGGGCTCGCCCAACTTCGTCACAATTCGTTCCATTTCAATGGCTTGAATGGATTTTACGAAGCGCTTCACCTGAGCCGGTTGGATTTACCCGAAAATCTGCAACAACAGATCCAGAAGCTATGGGCTCAGATTCGGACGCTATGGGCTGAAGACATCAAGGGCCGCGCGGACCGTTTGAAGGACACCATGACCGGCGCCCATCTCGACTATTTTTTCGACAAGGAGGAAAACCAAAAGCTGTTCGACGCGGTGTTCGGCGCGATCAACCAAACCGGCGATGGGCAAGCGCCGGAACCGGATGAGCAGGACAACAAGGACAAACCGGATGGGGTCGATGATCTCCCTCTTCCGTTGCCGCGTTTTCGCCGGCTGCTGCAACGAGCCGAAGGTATCACCGATAAGGGAGGCATCGTGCTGCGCCTGCCCAAACCGGCAAACCGGGAAGCGCTCAAGGATAAGCCGGCCCGGCTGTGCCGGTACGTGGCGCTCAAGCTGCTGTACGACCATCCGTTCCGGGATTGGCTCGAACATAATAAAGGGGACGTCGCGATGCTGAACGGTTTCATCAACCGCGCCGTCGTCCGATCCGAGGCGGCGGCGCATGAACAGTTCGCCAAGGGGGAGGATAACGAGCGCCGGAAGATCATCACCGCGAAAGCAAGGAAGCTCGGCGGGCTGGCCGAAGGCGAAACGATCCACGATTTCATGTTCCGGTTGTCCCGCGAGACGGCCTCCGCAATGGGGGTGCAGAGCGGCTATGACAGCGATGCCGAGAGCGCCAGGGAACAGGCCGATTACATCGACCATCTGCTGTGCGACGTGCTGGCCCAGGCCTTCGACCGATACCTTGAGGAGAAAGATTTTCTGTTTGTGGCCAACCTGTCGGCGGACACCAAAGAACCCCCCACGCCACGGTGCAACTTGGAGGATCTGCCTCGGCAAACGGTTGATACCGGGGCCGATGACTGGCAGGTGCTTTTATACTTCCTTCTCCACCTGATCCCGGTCGAGGACGTCGGCCGGCTGCTGCACCAGATACGCAAATGGGACCTCCTGGCGGGCAAATTGGATGCGACGGCCGAAACCGCGTCGAGCGCCGCCCAAAAAGATGTCAACAAAGACGTCAAACACATCCTGCGGGTGCTCGAACTCTACCTGGACATGCACGACGCCAAGTTCGAGGGCGGCGCGGCGCTGATCGGCACCGAACGCTTCAAGGCGTTGTTTAAGTCGGATGCGGCGTTTTCCCGGATCTTTCCCGCCCAGAGCGACGAAAACGATGATCGCCGCGTTCCCCGCCGCGGCCTGCGCGAGATCATGCGCTTCGGGCATTTTCAGACTTTGGAGCGAATCTTCACGGATCACCCGATCCGGGATCAGGAGGTGGAAGAGGTGTTTTCCGCCGAAGAGAGCCCCGCGCACGGACCCTCGCCCATTGCCCGTGCGCAAGCCGAACGCGAACGGCTCCATGAACAATGGTCCAAGCACCGCAAGAACTTAGACGCAAAGGATCGCCGGGACTATGTAAACGCCTTGGCCGCCGTCATGGAGCATCGCCACGCGGCCGCCCATGTCTTGCTCGTCAATCACGTGCGCCTGCACCGCCTGATGATGGAGGTGCTCGGCCGGTTGGCTGATTTCTCCGGCCTGTGGGAGCGGGATCTCTATTTCGTCACCCTCGCCCTGCTACACCGCCGCGGTTTGACGCCACAGGAAGCGTTCACACCGGAGGGGCTTGAGAAACTTATGGGGGGACAGATCGTCGCGGCGCGCCGGTCGCGCTTTGACAGGGGTATCGAGATCAATCCCGGCATCGACGCCGAGCTTGCCCGGCATTTCGGTGGGCGATCCGGGGCCGATGACCAGCCGATCGGCATGCGCAACACCTTCGCCCATTTCAACATGATCAACGCGAACCGGTCCGGCGGCGGACCGCCCGACCTGACGGGCTGTGTCAACAAGGCGCGGCGGCTCATGGCTTATGACCGCAAGCTGAAGAATGCGGTGGCCCTGTCGGTGATCGAGCTGTTGAAGCGCGAAGGGCTGGAGGTGAGCTGGGACATGGACGCGGTTTCGGGGGAACACAACCTGAAGAACGCCCGGCTCGCGACGAGACAGGCAACGCATTTGGGCGGTCTTCCGCTTCACGAGAAAAAAGCGCCCGAAAGCAAAAAAGATCCACGGTCTCACCCGATAACGGAGAACCTGCATGGCGATCGCTTCGTCGCCATGGCCGCCGCGCTCTTTTCCCGCACGGGGTCCCGCGCCAGGCCGGATGTGACTGCGCTGCCTCTGGACAGGATCGATTGGGAAAACACCAACCCGCCTCCGAACGGTCGAGGCGGGAGGCGGGGCGGCGCCAAAGGAAAATCGCATCCCGGCGGAAAGAAGCCCCCTCGCACCGAACCGGGCTGATTGACAGCGCGGCTGGGGCGGTCTATGTTCCTGTATTGTTCGATCGCAGGGCCGGTCGACGGGCACACATTTTGGTAGAATTGTATTGCTGAAATATCAATTATAGATTGAATTATTATAAATCAATCGGTTACAGGTATTTTTGCATACATTTTCATACAATTCCATACATGTTGAGCGTCGATTTTTACACAAATTCAATAATATCAATGTGTTGTGGCGAAATGCCGCGTGTCGAACCGTGCATAAATCGCGTCAAAACGCGACTCGGTGTTGCATTTTTCGGTTGAAATAATTCAGGCGGCAATCTCCTATGAGTTACCGACAAACACCCTCACCCCAACCCTCTCCCGCAAGCGGGCGAGGGAGTGAAAAGTCCCCTCGCCCACGAAGTGGGAGAGGGAGGGGCCCGCGTCAGCGGGAGGGTGAGGGTGATGAATGGCGGCGGGCATAAAAAAAGCGGAGCCCGGGGGCTCCGCTTCAGTAGGACTTGAACCGCTGTTGGTTGGCGCGGCGGTTAGAGCACGGT
>JAHCKI010000238.1 GCA_026125865.1 Rhodospirillales bacterium | reverse complement strand
ATAGTAAAGGCCACGCCGACCCCGCTCTGCGGGGCGTCTCCGTCCGGCGTCTTTCCCGCCGGTTGGAGCCCGTCCCTGAACTCCTTCAGTCGTGCGTCCAGCTCATGTATCGGATCCGGAGCGTGATCTTCGCTCATTTCCGAAACCGTACGACCAAACTGCCTCGCCGACATTTCACCGTATTGCGCTGCACAATAGGGACGCGATTCCCATGTGTCAAGGTTGAAAACCACCCGTTTGTGCGTAAAAATTTCGCATAACTCACTGAACTATAACCATTCCGCAAGGACACAGCCCGGCCGTCGCCGCAATCCTTAGGCGCTTTCGCGCAGCGCCTCGGCCTGATGCAGGTCAACGGAGACGAGTTGCGAAACGCCCTTTTCGCTCATAGTGACGCCATACAAACGATCCACGCGCGTCATGGTGATACGATGGTGGGTAATAATCAAGAAGCGGGTGCCGCTACTCGCCGCCATGTGTTCGACCAGGTCGCAAAAACGATCGACATTGGCGTCGTCGAGAGGCGCGTCAACTTCGTCCAAGACGCAGATAGGCGCAGGGTTCGACAGGAACACGGCAAACACCAGCGCCAGCGTGGCCAACGCCTGCTCACCGCCCGACAGCAAAGACAGCACCTGCAGCCGTTTGCCCGGTGGACTCGCCATGATCTCAAGGCCGGCGTCCAGCGGATCATCGGAATCGGTCAGTGCCAGATGGGCGCGACCGCCACCGAACAAGCGTGTAAACAGTTCCCGAAAGTGTCGATCAACGTCCTGAAAAGACGCCATCAGACGCTCGCGGCCCTCCTTGTCCAATTCGGCGATGCCGCGCCTGAGCTTGGCGATGGCCCGTTCAAGGTCTTCGCGTTCGGTCGTCAGGGTTTCTATCTTTCCTTCCAGTTCCTCGGCTTCCTGTTCCGCGCGCAGATTGACCGGACCCATCATTTCGCGTTCGCGCCTGAGCTTTTCGAGCCGGCGTTCGATGGATTCTGTGTCCGGCGGCGTCCCGGCATCCTCGATCCCGGAAATCTCGAAAAGGCGTTCCGGTGTGGTGTTCAGCATCTCGACGATCCGTTCCGCCAGATCACGACGCGCCTGCTCCGCCTGCTCGACGGCGGCTTCGGCCCGGACCCGTTCCTCGCGCGCTTCCGCCAAAGCTGATTCCGCCGCGCGCAGGTTCTTGTCGGCGCTCGCCTGTTCGCGTTCCGCCTCCGCCAAGCGATCCGCCGCTTCACGGCGGCGGCTTTCCGCCATCTCGACCTGCGCAAGCAATTCGGCGCGCTGCTCGGCCATGGTTTCCGGCCTGCCCTCCAGCTCCCGCAACTCCCCTTCCGTTGCTTGGCGGCGGTCCACGAGGTTTGCCAGTTGCCGCTGCGCCGCCTCGTACCGCGTCGACCATGATTGGGTTTCGTGCGCGATCGCTTCAAGCCGACGACGCCGAGCCGCGGCCTCCCGGATGGTGGCGTCGAGTGTCGCCTTGTGCTCAGCCTGACGTGTTCGGGCCGCCGCGAGGTCCGCACGCAGCGCCTGAAGCTGCTCGCGTGCCGACGTCGGGTCTTCGATGGCATTCAGCTCCGTCTGCGCGGCGGTTCGCGCTGCTTCCGCTTCCAAGCGTTCGCTTTCGATCGCCGCCGCCGTCTCCTCCAACGCGCTCACCCGTGACCCGTTCTTGGCCTGGCGTTGGCGAAGATCGGCCACTTTTTCGCGAATGCCGTCATGGGCCTTGTCGGCAGCGGCGCGCGCCGATCGCGCCTGCCGTTCGGCCTCGACCGCCGCGTCGGCGGCGGCCTTGCCTTCGACAGCCGCGGCCGTCGCCTTGTCGAGATCGACACGCGCGATCACCAAGGATTGTTGTAGTTCCAGCAAGCGGTTGCGTCGCTCGAGGCGCTGGGCCGTCGCCGAGGCCGCGGCCGAAACAGTGTAGCCGTCCCAGCGCCACATGGCGCCTTCCCGGGTCACCAGGCGCTGACCGGGTTCGAGCCGGTGCTGCAGGTCATCACCGGCCGCGTCGCTCTCCACCAGCCCGATCTGCGCCAAGCGCCGCCGAAGCACCGGCGGCGAGTCCACGTCGTCGGCAAGTGTGTGAACACCTTCGGGCAGAACTTGTGACGGTGCCGGCGGATCGTCGAGGCTTCGCCATCGCGCCGACGCCATTTCCTCGTCCGACGCCAAAAGATCGTCCCCCAACGCGGCGGCGAGCGCGCTTTCCATGCCCGGCGCCGCCTTCACCGAATCGATGAGGGGGCGGGCATCCTCCGACGCTCCGGTCGCCAGCAGCTTCGCCAATGCGTCGGCTTCGGCCTGTAAGCGGGTGACGCCGGTCTCCGCCGCTCTCTGCACCGAAAGCAAGGCCGTGTGGCGTTCCGCCGTTTCCGCCCGACGTTGTTCCGCCGAATCGGCTTCCGCGCGAGCGCGCTCCAAAGCGTCGCGCGCACCGATGAGGTCGGACTCGGCCTGTTCGATCGTATCGCCACCGACGGCATCGGCGGCCAACGCTTTTCGCTGCGTTTCGATTTCACCGACGCGACCGGCAAGCCGCTGCAATCGTTTATCCTGATCGGCGATTGTGCGCAGAAGCGCAGTGCGACCGGCCTCTGCGGCGGCGACCGCATCGGTCAATTCGGTGACACGGGAGTCCAGACCGGCAACGTCCGCCGCAGCCGCCGAAAGGGCTTGCTCGGCTTTGCTGCGCGCTTGTTGTTCGCCGTCCCGGCTCGCCTCGATACGGTCCTTGTCGCGATCGAGCTTCAACAGCGCCTGCTTGGCATCGCCAACCAGGGTCTGTTCGCGGTCGAAGTCCGAAACGATCTGGTCCAGCCGCGTTCGACACGCCTCCTGGTCGGCGACAACACGTCGTTCCTCGGTATCGAGCCTTTCCTGGGTCAGGATCAGACGTTGGTGCACCGCGGCGGCCTCGGCCTCGATTCGGCGCAGGCCGGGTAGACGGGCGGCCACTTCGGCCTGTTGCGTGGCGGCGGCGCCGGCGTGGGCGGTGAGGTCGGCGACGGCCACGCGTGTTTCGCCCAGGCACTTGTTGACCGTGGTGACGGCTTCGACGACCGCCTGCCAGCGCAGGGCAAAGAGCAAGGCTTCGGTCTTGCGGATCTGTTCGGAGACGGTCCGAAAACGCGCGGCTTGTCGTGACTGCTTCTTCAAGCTCTGGATTTGTGCGCCAAGAGCCACGAGCACGTCCTCGACCCGCTCGAGGTTGGTCGCAGCCGCCCGCAGCCTCAGCTCCGCTTCGTGACGGCGGGAATGAAGCCCGGAGATGCCAGCCGCTTCCTCCAAAAGAACACGTCGCTCCCGCGGCTTCGCGGCGATCAAGGCGCCCACTTGTCCCTGACTCATCAATGCCGTCGAGCGCGCGCCGGTGGCGGAATCCGCGAACAAGAGCTGCACGTCCCGGGCGCGAATCTCCTTGCCGTTGACGCGATAGGTCGAGCCCTTGTCCCGTTCGATGCGGCGACTGATCTGGAGCTGATCGAAGCTCTCGAACGGCGGTGCCGCGGTCCGCTTGGAATTGTCGAGATCGATCAAAACCTCGGCGACGTTTCGCGCCGGGCGCCCGGCGGTACCCCCGAAAATGACATCGTCCATTTCACCGCCGCGCATTTGCTTGGCGGATGTTTCACCCATGACCCAACGCAAAGCTTCGACCAGATTGGACTTGCCGCAGCCGTTGGGACCGACGATGCCGGTCAAGCCGGGTTCGATCAGGACATCGGTGCCTTCAACGAACGACTTGAAACCCGACAGCCTAAGCTTGGTGAACGTCAGCAACGAAACGACCCACTACAAACGGTTTGGGAACACGACGGTAAGCAAAGCGGCCAAACTGCTCATTTCTTTGCCTCGCCTTTTGCCTCGCCTTTGGCCTCGTCTTCTGCCCCGTCTTCGCCCTTCGGGGGATTCGCCGCTTCCGCCGCCGCTAGGGCGTCGTCGATATGCTTCTTGATTGTCGAGAAATCGACGGCGCCGGTAACTTTCTCGCCGTTCACGAGGAAGCTCGGCGTCGAATTGATATCGTATTCTTCACTCGCTTCCTGGGCGGCGGTTCGCAAGCCTTGCATCAACTCTTCATTGGCGAGACAGGCGTCGAAGTCCGGCTTCGACAAGCCGGCAAACCGCGACAACTTTTCAAGGTCTTCAAGCGGCTTGCCACCGTGGGCCCACTTGGACTGGTTGGCGAACAACGTGTCGAGGAACCCGAAATAGCGGTCTTCGGCGACACAACGGGTGAGCATCGCCGCTGCAAGCGCCAGTGAGTCCAGCGGGAAGTCATGGTATACGTATCGCACCTTCCCGGCATTTATGTAGGCCGTCTTGATTTTCGGCAGCGTATTCGAATGGAAGGAGGCGCAGTGGGGACAGGTCAGCGAGGAGAATTCGACTATCGTTACCGGCGCATCTACCGCGCCCTGGGAATGGAGAGTGAGAAGCTTGTCGACGGATTCCGACTCAGCCTCTTCGGCGCTTGTGGCGGCACCGATGCCCACCAGAGCAATGATGCACACTGTTCCGAAAACTCGTAATA
>JAHCKI010000237.1 GCA_026125865.1 Rhodospirillales bacterium | reverse complement strand
TTCAACGTGAATGTCATTCAAGACATGTTCTCGGCGAGCGGACAGATCAGCAAACACTGGTCGACGAATTCCTGGATCGATGCCCTCGAAGACGAAGGGCTGGTCAGCATCCTCGCCGAACCCAATCTCACGGCGATCTCGGGTGAAACCGCCAGCTTCCTGGCGGGTGGCGAATTTCCGATCATGGTTCCCCAGGGCACCAATAAGATCACCATCGAATTCAAGAAATTCGGTGTATCGCTGGAGTTCACGCCGACGATACTCGACAGCGGTCGCATCAGCCTCCACGTCCGACCCGAGGTCAGCTCCCTGTCCAATGACGGCGCCATCTCGGTGCCGATCGCCGGCGGCCAACTTCAGGTTCCCGCCCTCAAGGTTCGCCGCGCCGAGACGACGGTGGAACTGGGGAGCGGACAAAGCTTCGCCATCGCGGGATTGTTGGAAAACAGCATCGCCCACAACCTGCACAAATTCCCGGGTCTTGGCGATGTTCCGGTGCTTGGGGCGCTGTTTCGCTCCGACGACTTCCAGCGAGATGAAAGTGAACTCGTGATCATCGTGACGCCCTACGTCGTCCGGCCGGTGGCCAATGCCGCCCTGGCGCTGCCCACCGACGGCTACATCGCGCCCAACGATGTGCAGCGGCTGATGTACGGCAAGACCGAGCGTCACAACCCGACCGCCGGACACAAGTCGGTCGTGGTTCCGGGTGGCGGCCGCCTCATCGGCGGGCCTGGCTTCATCCTGAATTGAGGCGATGACGATGACCACGAAAACCAAGACCCAGAAGCTGTCACGCATGGCCGCGGCTGGACTGTTGCTGGTAAGCTTCGGCGGCCTTGCAGCCTGCTCCCATAGCGACGATCTTTCACAGGCTCGCGTCGCAAAGCAGCCGACCCCGAAGCTGGTACGCTACAATCATGTCGTATCATTCATGCCGGGATCGTCGAAGCTTACGCTCGCCGAGAAACGCCGCTTGAAAGATTTCGTGCGAACCATCGTCCCAACGTACGGCGACTCGGTGGTGGTCACGGCCGACGCTACCCCCGGCAAGGGGCTTAAAACCCACCTGGGCCTGGCCGATCGTCGGGCGCAGGTGATTGCCCAATCCCTCAAGAGCGCCAACGTCCCCGTCTATCAGCGCGATGTCTCGAAGGGGAATGCCGGCGCGTCGGACACGGTATCCGTGACGCTCAGGCGATACACGGTGACGCTTCCCAACTGTCCCGACTTTACGGACGACTGGAAAGCCGTGTTCACCAATCAGCCGCACAGCAATTGGAGTTGCGCCATGGCCACGAACTTCGGCCTGATGGTGGCCAATCCCGCCGATCTGGTGCGTGGACATGATCTCAGCCCGGGCGACGGTCAGCGGCTCACCGGTGCCATAGAACGCTATCGCAACGACGAAACCAAGCCGCTGCTCGGCAACGCCGTGAGCGACGTCAACGCCATCGAAGAAAGTGACTCGGGTGGAGGCAATTAAATGGCGCTCGCCAAGATCATCGGAAAAACCCCACGCCCGCAACCCAAACCCTTTGTCGGTTTCGTAGCGGACGACGTCAGCCGCGAAATCGTGCAAAAAGCGGCCGAACGGCACGGGATTTCCCAGCCGGACGTAAACTCGGGATCGATCTCGACTGCTGTGCAAAGGCTTGCCGGCGCACCGACCCCCAATCGTCTTCTCGTCGATTTGAGCGGTTGCCCCGATCCCATGGCGGACCTGTCGGCGCTTGCCGACGTCTGCGACAACGGCATTCGCGTGTTGACGATCGGCGACGTCAATGACGTCAACCTCTACCGCACGCTTATTGCCGCAGGCATAGACGACTACATCGTCAAGCCGGTTACCGTCGAAGCGATCCTCGGAGCCCTGCAGCAACAGGATGCGCCGACGGTCGAAGCCGAAGTCGACGACGGTCTCGCCCACGTGGTTGCGATAACCGGCACGCGAGGCGGCGTCGGCGCCACGACGATTGCATCGAACTGCGCCTGGATAGCCGCCAACGAGTACAATATTCGTACCGCACTGGTCGATCTGGATCTCTATTTCGGGACATGCGGTTTGGCCCTCGACCTGGAAACTGGGCGCGGATTGCGCGAGGCGCTGGAAAACCCGGAACGAATGGACGGGCTATTCGTCGAGCGGGCCATGGTGCGCGACGGCGACAACCTGTTCATGCTCGGCACCGAGGACGATCTGGACAATTCCCATGAATTCGATCCCATTGCCATGCAACGGCTCATTGACCAGCTACGGGGAGAGTTCAAGCGCATCATTATCGATTTGCCGCGTTTCGCCGCTCGAACTCAGTTATCCCTGCTAACCCCGCCCGTTTCGGTGGTGCTGGTTACGGAGCCGTCGCTTTCCGGCATGCGCGATACCAAGCGCCTCGCCAAGGCCGTCAAGAACACGGCGCCCGGGGCCGATCTGAACATCGTGCTCAATCGCGTCGGCGCCATGAAAGGGGCCGAGCTGAGCCAGAAGGACTTCGAGCAGGGCACCGAACTCAAGGTCGATTTTTCGGTACCCTTCGATGCCAAGGCCGCGGCCCTGAGCGCCGGAAGCGGCAAGCCATTCGCCAAGGGGTCGTCGCGGTCGAAAACAGTGAAACAGCTTCAGCTCGTGACCGAAAAAGTGGCTCGGATCGAAACCGGTAGCGCCAAGGGTTCATCGTGGCGCCGCATGCTGAGGATGAGCCGCTAATGGTCATGTTCGGACGCCGCCAATTCGGAAACGCCGGCCCGGCGGTCACCTCTCCGACCGCGGCGCCGGCCGCTTCCGTGTTGCCGGAGCCCGACGATGTCTTGGTTCTCGATGAGCCGGATCCGGTTCAAAGTGATCAGGAATCCTTTGCGGATTCCGAGGACGATTCCCTTGGGCTTTTGGAGCAAGCCCTCCTTGAGATGCGAAAGCGGTTCGCCAACCATGAAGTAACGGAAATTTCTCGCGGCGATCTGGCGTCGGCCGCCGGCGACATTCTCGACGATATCTCCGCCGCCGGAACACCGTTGACGGCCATGGAGCGCCGCGACGGCATCACCGCCGTCCTTTGCGCCTTCATGGAAGTTGCGAAGCAAAAGGAAACCGAAGTTCCGCGCGGGTTGAGTGTCCGCCACATTATCGAGGATGCCCGCCTTCGCGTGCAACCGATCCTGATGGAACGGATCGACGTGGCCAAGGCATCGACGCTGGCGCGCCCGGAACTCGAATCCCAGATCAATGAAGTCATCACCGAGATCCTCTCGGAAGAAAAACTGAAGCTCAACTTCGTCGAGCAGCGCGAACTGGTCGCGACCCTCCTTGACGAAATGCTGGGTCTCGGGCCCTTGGAGACGTTGCTCGCCGACGAGGCGGTAACCGACATCATGGTCAATGGGGCCAAGCAGATTTATGTGGAGCGGCGCGGCAAGCTGGAACTGACCGACGTCACCTTCCGCGACAACGCCCACGCCATGAATATCTGCACGCGGATCGTCAATCGCGTCGGTCGCCGGATCGATGAGTCGACGCCGTTGTGCGATGCCCGCCTGGCGGATGGCTCCCGCGTCAACATCATCATCCCGCCTCTGGCGCTCGACGGGCCGACCATCTCCATCCGAAAATTCGCCAAGCAGAAAATTACCCTCGACACCATGGAGCGTCAAAAGAACCTCGGCCCGGAAGTCGCCAAGGTTCTCAAGATTGCCTCGCGATGCCGTCTCAATATCGTCATTTCGGGCGGTACCGGTTCCGGCAAGACGACCCTGATCAACGCCATTATTTTCGAAATGGTGCTCAACGATCCGGACGAGCGTATTTTTATCCTGGAAGATACCGGTGAAATTCAATGCGCGGCTCAGAATTTTGTACAGTATCACACCACGCTTGATGTCGACATGACGCAACTACTCAAAACCACCTTGCGTATGCGCCCCGACCGCATCCTTGTCGGTGAGGTCAGAGGTGCCGAAGCACTCGATTTATTGGATGCCTGGAACACCGGTCACGAAGGTGGCGCTGCGACCTTGCATGCGAATGATGCTTTGTCAGGACTGACAAGACTCGAATCACTCATATCACGTAACAACCATGCACCGGCTGAAATCAAGCCGTTGATCGCCGAGGTGGTCGATGTAGTGATTCATATTGCTCGCACAAAACATGGCAGACAGATACACGAAATACTTGAAGTCTACGGTTTTAAAAGAGGGAATTACCAGACCCGGCGATTGTAATACTGTTTGAGGAGTTCATCATGAAGCTGAATCAGAACAACCATAACATCTTTTTGTTTTACACACTGTTGATTCTCATGTTTCTGGGTTTGCTTCTGTTCGCCAATAACACCCTGGCAGCAGTTGGCGCCGGTGGTGCGCTGCCGTATGAAACATGGCTGGTAAATCTGCGTAATTCCGTAACTGGTCCGGTTGCATTTACCTTATCCATCGTCGGCATTGTTGTGGCCGGTGGCATTTTAATCTTTGGCGGTGAATTGAATGCGTTTTTCCGCACGCTGATTTTTATCGTGCTGGTGATGGCGTTACTGGTCGGCG
>JAHCKI010000236.1 GCA_026125865.1 Rhodospirillales bacterium | reverse complement strand
CGGCGTCAGAAGGCGGTCGATCGTCTGTTTGGCAAGCTGAAGTGGGAGGGTGATTTAGATCAAGGCCGGCTAGATGATCCCGTCAAGTGATCGTTGCGGATTCGAGCGTTTGGATCGACTTTTTCAACGGAACCGAGTCAGGGGCGGTTTATCGCCTTCGCGCTTTCTTGGGAAAGGAAGAGATACTGGTCGGCGACTTGATACTTTGCGAGGTCATGCAGGGATTTCGAGACGAAAAAAACGCAGCGATCGCCTACGATGTATTTTTGACTTTCGATGTCGTATCTATGGTTGGTCCCGAAGTCGCGTTGCAGGCGGCCAAACACTATCGCATTTTGCGGCGAAGGGGCGTTACTGTTCGAAAGACTATTGATCTTTTGATAGGCACCTACTGCATTCGCGAACGTCACGCACTTCTGCATAACGACCGCGATTTCGATCCCATGGCTGCGCATCTGGGGCTTGTCACTGCGTAGCAACGTTATTGTATGCGTCAGGATTGGTGGTGGCGGGTTCCGCCGATGTGACGGAACCCGCTCATGTTCCACCGGCTCAATGGGCCGCGGGGGTGGTGGCGTCGTGGACCTCGATGTGGCGCAGCCAGGCCTTGGCGGACACCTCGACAAAGACATTGGAATTGGCCGCTAGTTCGAAAGTCAGTGTCGTGGTGCGGCCGCCGAAGCGGGACAGGTCGATGTCCGACTGCGCCGTCCATTCGGTTTCGACATAGTCCATGCCGATGGCGGACACTTCGTCGACGACGACGCCATCGACAAGGACGGTGAGCGAGGCCTTGGTGAACGGATTGGCTGCCGCGTTGAGGTCCAGCCGGCGCTCGTAGCCGAGCCTGGGTTGATCGCCCAGCATCACCTGGCACGTGAACGATCGGGCCTTGTTGCCGATTTCGCCATCAATTCCCGAGCGCACGTCGCCGAAAAGTTGCGAACCGTCACCCAAGGTTCCTTGTTCGCCGGCCAGCAATTGCCATCCGCTGCCGTCATGGCGTTTTTCACCCGTGCTGCTTTCCGATCCGCCCGTCTCGACGGAGCCATCGCCGGTGGACGTGCGCGGTCCGCTGTCGCGATCTCGATCAAGACCGCGGTTGATCAGACCGGCCGCTTCGAACGACGTGCTGAGAATGCCCGGAATGTCGATGCCGAGCGGTGCGCCGCTTCCCGCCCTGGACCGTGACCGTTTATTCCCACCGCCCTTGAGGAGTCCGGCAGCTTCGAATGATTTACTGAGGATATCCTGAATGTCGATGCCGAGCGGCATGCCGCCTCCGCCGAACGTCCGTTCGTTGTCCGTTGCGCCGCCCGAACCAGGCTCGACCGAGCCCGTCATATTCGTGGTGAGGGACTTGGCGACGAAAGCGAGCAGGTCGAGGGTTGGCGACGAGGCGCGATCGGATTGGCCGGCTTCGTCCCTCGCAACCAGCGGCGCTGTGACCTGAGTGGATTCCTGGCCGGAGTCGGCGGTGCATTGATTGTCGCGATCGATGCTAATTCCGGCTTTGATCTGGATTTCGCTCGCCATGTGGGGCGCGGCGTCTTCAGTTTTTTGCCTTGGTTCATCGTCGATCTCGGCATGAATTGAGGGTGAAGCGGCCGGTCGTGACTTGGCCCGCGTTTCCGCCACTACATCGGTCAATCCCCAGAAGCGCGCGATGTGGTCGGCGGATGCGATCCCCACGTCGTGAAAGAATGGCGCGGCGTTGCCGCAGGGAACCGGTCCGCCGGCTTTCACGGCTTGGCCGTGGGACATGCCAGGGACGGTGTAGGCTTCCACCACGTCCTTGCCGTCGGCATTGCGCCATATTCGGCGGGAACAGCCATCGGTCGTGGTTTCGATGGTGGGTAGGGCGCCAAGTCCATGGACATTGGTCCATTGTTTGAGGACCTCTTCCGCGTTGATGGGCTTGACCGTGGAATCGGCTTCGCCGTGCCAGACCGAGACCTTGGGCCACGGGCCCTGGTGTGACGATGCCGCCCGCACCAGATCTCCCCATTCACCGGCCGACCGGCTCTGTCCTTGAAAGATGGTTTCAAACGCTTCCTGCAAGCCGTTGGCGCACTGGTATGGCACCCCAGCAACGACGGCGCCGCCGGCGAACACGTCGGGGTGGGTTGCCAGCATGACCGATGTCATGGCGCCGCCCGCGGAGAGTCCGGTAACATAGACGCGGGTCCGGTCGATGCCGTGCTCGCTGATCATGCGATCCACCATCTGACGGATCGAAAGCGGCTCGCCGTCGTCACGCCGAAAATCCTCGTTCCGGAACCAGTTGAAGCAGCGGAGTGGGTTGTTTCTGCGCCGCTGCTCGGGCAGGAGCAAGGCAAAGCCATGGCGGTCGGCGAGTGTCGACCAGCCGGCGCCGTGGTCGTAGGAAGCGGCGGTCTGCGTACAGCCATGCAGGACGACCACCAGCGGCGCCGATTCTTGGATGGTATTCGGAATATAGGTCAGCATTCTGAGATTGCCGGGGTTCGACCCGAAATCCGCCACTTCGGTGTACCGGCTGTCCCGCGTATCGAGCTTTTCCGCCGCGGCGCGCGCCGCCCGGGCATTTGACAGGAACGCATCCCAACGGCGGCGGTGGCGCCCGTCGCGAACCAGGTTGGCGATGTTGGTGATGGTGGGGCCTAGGTCAAGCATGCGGGGTGTCATTTCATCCTCCGATGTTGTGAGTTGGCCGATCTCGATGACCTTGTTGACCGGCAGGAATACGGTGTGGAACAGGCCGGGGTCGGCCGATCCGCCTCTGTCGGGATCGAGCCAGGCGGGTGGACGCGCGCCCTCCGGCAGCTCGTATCGCTTGGTGACGATGGTTTGGCTGCTGTCCGAACCCGCCACGAATTGAAGGGACGCGACCGGAAAGCCGCGGCTGATCCAGACGCCGAACAATGTCCGCGCCAAGACGCCGCGGGTTTCGGAATCCAGCGCACAGGCCAACAATCTCGACAGCGCTTCGCCAAATCGGAGGCGGTCGGCCAGAAAAAGAAGGTCGGGCGAGTGGATGTCGGCGAAAGGGGACCTCTGCGGGCCGATAACCACGCGCGGGGTATTGTCGACGGCGACCGAAGCGCTGGGTCGCAGTGCGCGATAGCATTGAATAGCTTCAACGGTATGGGACTGCTGCGGTGCAGACATGGCGCCGATCAGAAGGTCCGCCGCATATCCCGGCGTTGCCGGTGGCGAACCGGGTCCGCGTGGACCGGGCGGTATCAGTCCGGCCGTGACCAGCAACGTGACCCGGAACCGCAGGTCCCGGCGCGACGCGCCGATGATATCGGCAAGCCGCTCGCTGAATTCGTATCGTCGTAGTCCCTTGCTCATGACTCCATATATGGAACGGTCAGCGCTCTTTGGCAAGATAGTTTTTTAGTAAGTGATGAATACTAATTTACAGGATGGTGCGAATGGGTGAGTGTATTGAGGCCAAGACAACCAGATGGGCGGGGCTTTGGGTTACGAAAAACCAAAAGGAACAAACCTATATGATGAATTTCCACCGTTAGTAAAAAACCCCTTGAAATGTTCGGTTAATGTTCGTAGGCTGAAGGTGCGGCGAAAGGGGGGGCGCGTCACATGAGGCCGTGACGCTCCGACAAACAAAAAACCCAACTCAAACATACTGACGCCGTTTCGCGCTCCCACAATCTGGTCCGTTGACCGGAAAGGAAATCATTCGCGAATTCTTCACATTCGCGGGCAGGCGCCAAGGGGAAGGCAACAGGAGGTTTGGGCATGATGGCTGATGACAATCTAAAGCGCTACATGCGGGAAGTTCGCGGTTATCCACTGTTGAGTGCGGAAACCGAGGCCGAGTTGGTGCGACGCTGGCGCGAGCATGGCGATAGGGCCGCTCTTGACCGTCTGGTCGGAAGCTATCAGCGGTTGGTCGTCAAAATCGCAGGGAAGTACAGTAGCCCCGGTTTGCCCCTCGGTGACTTGATTTCCGAGGGCAACATCGGTCTGCTGCAGGCGGTGGAAAAATACGAAGTGGAGCGTGGCTATCGCTTGTCCACGTATGCCGTCTGGTGGATCAGGGCAGCGATCACCGACTATGTCGTTCGCTCATCGTCGCTGGTTCGTATCGTGACCAACGAAAACCGGCGTAAACTGTTCTTCAATCTGCGCAGGCTTCGTCGGCGGTATCAGCCGGCGGGCGACGGTTTGCTCACGCCCGAGGCGGTCGCCGCCATCGCCGTCGAACTCAAGGTTCCGGAGCACGAGGTCGTGCTGATGGATCGCCACTTCGCGGAACGGGACCAGTCTCTCAACAGCGCCATTTCGTCCGACACCGAAGCCGGCGCCGAGTGGCAGGATCTTCTGACCGACGACGCGGAGGATCAGGAGGCGAGGGTGATCGACAGCGACGAACTGGATAAACGGCGTGTCTTGTTGAATGACGCCCTCGCCCAGCTGAACGAACGCGAGCGGCACATCCTGATCGAACGAAAGCTGCGGGACGACCCGCCGAACCTCGCCGATCTGGGCGTTCAGTATGGCGTTTCGCGGGAGCGCGTGCGTCAGATCGAGG
>JAHCKI010000235.1 GCA_026125865.1 Rhodospirillales bacterium | reverse complement strand
GGTTGATGAAGATGATGATGGTACGCGACCGGGCGACGGTGGCCGTCAGTTTGCGAAGCGCCTGGCTCATCAGACGCGCCTGCAAACCCACATGCGTATCGCCCATCTCGCCTTCCAGCTCGGCGCGCGGCACCAGCGCCGCGACGCTGTCGACAACCAGAACGTCGATGGCGCCGGAACGCACCAGGGTGTCGGCGATCTCCAGTGCCTGCTCGCCGGCATCCGGCTGGGAAATCAGCAGGTTATCGACGTTGACGCCGAGTTTCTTGGCGTAGACCGGATCAAGGGCGTGTTCGGCGTCGATGAAGGCGCAGGTGCCGCCCTTCTTCTGCGCCTCGGCGACGCAATGCAGGGCGAGCGTCGTCTTGCCGGACGCTTCCGGACCATAGATCTCGACGATGCGGCCGCGCGGCAATCCGCCGATACCGAGACCGATATCGAGGCCGAGCGAACCGGTGGAGACCGCGTCGATGTCGACGTGTTCGCGCTGACCGAGGCGCATGATCGACCCTTTGCCGAACGAACGCTCGATCTGACTGATGGCCGCGTCGATGGCGCGGTCCTTATCGTTTCCATTTCTGTCCAAGAGACGAAGAGGCCTTTGCAGCATGAGTTCCAACCCTCTTATTTCATACCACCCCTGGGATGGCAATGGGCATCCAGTCGCGGCTTCATCCGCGAATCGCCGGACGATATAACCCATATGGGTTATCGACGTAAATACTAAAAGTTGTTCGTGTAGAGGTATTTGCGCTTTTTTCTTGATTATCGGCTGTGTTCTTCCCTGGAAAGCGCGCCTTTGACCTTGGCCGTGAGCTGGGCGAGGGTGAACGGTTTCGCCAAGAAATGACTGGCCGGAACGTCCGCTAAATCGGGAGTCTGCGCCTCGTCGGCATAGCCGGACATCATGATGACGGGCAGCAGCGGCAGTTCCTGCCGCACCAGACGCGCCAGCGTTCCGCCGTCCATCCCGGGCATCACCACATCGGTGAGAATCAGATCGACGTCGTCGGGACGAGCACCCAGTACTTCCAGGGCGGACTCGCCGTCGCAAGCTTCCAAAACTTGATACCCCTTGGTCGACAAAGCCTTCGCGGCAATCTTGCGAACCGCGTGCTCGTCCTCGACCAGGAGCACCGTTGCGCCCGAGAATGAACCCGTGGGCGACTTTTCCGGTTGAGAAGCCGTTTCCGCCGCCGATGTCGCTTCGCCCTCCCCGTTCTCGTCCGGCGTGGCGGCGGGCAGATAGAGGGTGAAGCTGGCGCCTTCTCCGACGGCGCTGTCGACAACGACGAATCCATCGGTTTGCCGCACGATTCCATACACCGTCGCGAGACCGAGGCCGGTGCCCGCACCCACTTCCTTGGTGGTGAAGAAGGGCTCGAATATGCTGGCGATGATCTCCTTGGCGATGCCGACACCGGTGTCGCTGACATCGATTACCACATAGGAGCCCGGCGGAATGGTGTCCGGTTCGCGCTCCAATGGCGCCGTCAGGTCGATATCGGCGGTGCGGATGGACAGCCGGCCACCGCCGGGCATGGCATCGCGGGCATTGACCGCCAGGTTGATGATCATCTGATCGAGCTGCCCCGGATCGACCCGCACCACGCCGGCCTCGGACGTCAGCATGAGCCGCAATTCGATGGTTTCGCCCAGGACACGATCCAACAGGGACGTGAGCTTCTCGACGGCATGGTTGACATCGACCGCCACCGGCGTCAGCGCCTGCTTCCGGGAGAAGGCAAGAAGCTGGCGCACCAGTTCGCTGGCCCGCGAGACGTTGGCGCGGATTTGCGTGATGTCATCGTGATCGGGGTCCTCGCTGGGATGGCGATCGAGCACGAGATCGCAATGCCCCAACATGGCCGTCAGCAAATTGTTGAAATCATGAGCGATGCCGCCGGCCAACTGGCCCAGGGCCTGCATCTTCTGGGCCTGGATGTGGTGACCATCGACGGTCGGACGCTCCGCCTCTTCCAGCACATGAACGACGACCAGGCAATCACTGCAATCGTCGCCATGATCGACGTCGGCCCGGCGCGCCCGCACCGACACCCGTCGCGGGTTTTGTTTCGCGCCCAGCATGCGAATGCCGTCCACATCAACCGCGGGCATGGTCCCCATGGCCAGCTTCGACAACGGCCCCGAGACGTCTTCGCGATCTTCCTTGAACAAGCGGTCGATAAAAGGCTTACCGATGACCTCGTCGTGAGCGAGGCCCGTCATGGCCAGAAACGCCAAGTTGCCTGCGCTTACGACGCCGCCGAGATCGAGAACGGCGATCGCGACCGGCGAATACGCAAAAACCGCATCGCCGACGAAACGAAGCGTTTCCGACCAACCGTCGTTTAGCGATGACGGAATGATTGTGTCCGGCATGGAAAGCTACAAGATCTCGGCCGCGCTCGGCATGGGAGCAGATTGCTACATTTTGTTGAGTACATCAACCGTCATGATGACTAAAAATTGCAATTACCGCCTCAAATCACCACGAACCGGCGGCGGTGGTCTCCGGATCGCAACGACGCGGGCGTGGCATTGCCCATCAATTGGCTGGCATTTTGCCCTTCAGGCGCATGACGTAGCCGATGACCTCGGCGACGGCTTGGTAGTGCTGCGGTGGGACGTCCTCGTCCAGCTCGACCGAAGCGTAAAGCGCTCGCGCCAAGGGCGGATTTTCGACGATCGGAACATCGTGCTCGCCGGCCACGTCGCGGATGCGGAAGGCGAGTTCGTCGACACCTTTGGCCACGAGCTTGGGCGCCGACATGGTGTCCATTTCATATTTCAGCGCCACCGCGTAATGGGTCGGGTTTGTGATCACCACATCGGCCGTGGGCACGGCCGCCATCATGCGCTGACGCGCCCGCTCGACGCGAAGCTTGCGAATCCGCGCCTTGATCTGGGGATCCCCTTCCGACTGCTTGTGCTCATCCCGCACCTCCTGCCGCGTCATGCGCATGTCTTTCATGAAGCTATAGCGCTGGTAGAGGTAGTCGAAACCGGCAATGAAGGTGATGACGCCGACGGTACCGGCCGTCAGGCGGATGGCGACGGCGTGCAGGCGCTCCAACGTGCCGGAAAGTTCCATGGATGGCAGCAGCTGGACATCGCCCAGAACCGGTATGGACAATCCGAAAGCAACCAGCGCTACCGCTGACAACTTGAAGATGCCCTTGGCGAACTCCATCAGCGTACGACCGGAAAACAGCCGCTTCACCCCCTTCATGACGGAAACCTTGCTGAACTCAGGCTGGAGCTTGGCTGGCGCCCACACCAGCCCCGCCTGCGCGAAACCCACGCCGAGGGCCACCACGACGATCAATCCGACGATGGGACTGATGATCAGGCCCACCTCGAAGACGAGATCCAACAGCGCCGCGCGCAAATCGGCGACGTCAAGTTGGAACGCATGGGGTTGCTCGATGAACGGGAGACCAAGGCGGGCCACATCACCGAAGATGCCGGGGGCCATGAACAGAACCCCAAGCGTACCGGCGGTCAGGATCGCCCAGCTCTTGACTTCCTGTGAGACCGCGACCTGACCGCGCTCGCGGCCTTTTTCCAGTTTTCGCGATGACGGTTCTTCGGTTTTTTGGGAATCGTCGACGTCGTTCTCGGCCATTCGCGTTTCGCCGGATCAAAACCCGGCGTACATCCCCATGGTTTCGGAAAAATTGGTGACGAACACCATCAGAACCGCCGACAGGGCCAGCATCATCAGCCAAATCTGCAACGAAATCTGGATGGGTAGACCGAAAAAGAACACCGGCAGTTGCGGCATCAAACGACCGAGCAGGCCCAGCCCGAGGTAGTAGGTAAAACCGAGAAGGACGAACGGCGCCGCCATTTGCAGGCCGATCACGAAGCTCTTGGCGAGACCGCGCCCCAATGCTTCGGCGAAATCACCGACGGGCAGCGGCGCGCCGGCCGGGAACAGCTCATAGCTGGCGACGATCGCCTGCAGCATCAGATGATGCAGGTCTGTGACGAAGATCAGCAGCACGCCGACGGTTGTGAAGAAACCGGCGACGGTGGAGGTCTGGGCCTGGGCCACCGGGTCCTGAACCATGGCGTTGGCCAACGACATGACATACGACGTAAAGGTGCCGGCCGCGTGCAGCGCGGCCACGATGATGCGCGCCAATGTGCCGAGAAAGACACCGATGACCACCTCGCCGATCAGCAGGATGCCAAGATCGATGGCCGAGTTCGGCAATTCCGGCAGGGTTTTCGCCAGGAGCGGCATCAACACGAAGCTGAGAGCGAGAGCCAGCATGATGCGGATGCGCATGCTGACGTAGCTGGCGCTGAACCCCGGCATCAGCATGAGCACGGCGCCGACCCGCGTCAGTATGACGATCAGGGCATAGCCGTTGAACGACAGGAAGTTCGCGAGCATCGCGCCTTCGCCCCTGCTTCCGCCCGCCGTCCGCTATCCGACCACGGCGATGCGATCGAACAGCTCGCGCGCGTATTCGATCAATGTCGCCATCATGAACGGCAGCATCACGACGATCGTCACGAAAATGCCGATGATCTTCGGGACGAACGTCAGGGTCA
>JAHCKI010000234.1 GCA_026125865.1 Rhodospirillales bacterium | reverse complement strand
CAAGGCTATCGAAAAATTTAATGGCGACCGTTCAATACAAATTCCTGGTTAATGTACTGCTGACGAGAGGCGGGAATTGGGAGATACCATCAATTTCGCCCAATATTGATGCTAGAATGAATGGAGGCCTGTTATCATTTTCGTGGTGATTGTGGATTTCATTGAAAATTGCATTCGTTAAGTCAAGAGTGTACTAATGTTCAACTGCGACCTTGTTCGGCTCAAGAGCTAGTCATAGGCGGACAAAGCCCCATGTCCCAGAACGATGCTTCGAGGCGGGTGGCTTGGCGGAAGGTGGTGGTCAGCGATGGCAGGCGTCCGGGACCACCACGGCGCACCATAAGGCTATCCATGTGCGCCACATGCGCTGCCGCCACCGCCTGATACTCCTCCGCCGCGTAAGTCTCGATCCATTCACGATAGGGGTTGCCTTCCATGCGTGTCGCCGGATTGTCGAACAGTCTTTGTCCGATCTCGCCATAGCCGACGATGCAGGGCGCCAACGCCGTCTGTAGGTCCAACAGGTCGCCGGACAGGCCCTTCTCCAGGACGTAGCGGGTGTAGGCCATGGTGGCGTCGGCTTCCGGTGCGGCGGCCATGTCATCCTCGTCGAGAGCCCAGCGCCGGCAGAACGCAACATGTAGTTGCATCTCCTGGTCCACGATGGCCGACAAACCGGCCGCCGCCTGACGGATGTCGTTCAGGTTGTCCGACTTGAACACGGCCAATCCATAGGCGCGGGCGAAATGAATAAGAAACAGGTAGTCCTGAACCAGGTAGTGACGAAAGCAGGATTCCGGCAAGGTGCCGTCAGCCAATCCGCGCACGAAGGGGTGATCGACATATCGCGCCCACTCGTCGGCGCAGGCATGGCGCAATTCCGCGAACAGGGTCATATCGGATCTGGTGGTTAGTCGTCGCGTTCGTCGAGCCAGGCCATTTGAATGGCCTCGAGGATCTTCTCGTTGGAGCGCTCCGGATCGTCCTCGAACTCGGGCAGCGCCTGCACCCAATGCCACAAGTCCGTGAAACGCAGATTGACGACATCCGCATCCGGATGCGCGTCTTCCAAGGCGATGGCAATGTCATTGACGTCTGTCCAGCGCAATCCCATCACGCCCTCCTAGAGCTGGTTCCGGAATACCGGGACTACTTGTCCACCATCATGTTGCGCGTCGCCGACGGCAGCTTGACGACCAGTCCGTCCAGGTCCGGTGTCATGCGGATCTGGCAACCGAGGCGAGATGTATGGGTCAGGCCAAAGGCCAGATCGAGCATGTCTTCTTCTTCCTCGGTCGGTTCGTCGAGTTTTTCAAACCATTCCGGATCGACGACGACGTGACAGGTGGAACAAGCCAAGGAGCCTTCGCACGCGCCCTCGAGGTCGATACCGTTGCGATGGGCGATTTCCAGAACCGACAGCCCTTCCGGGGCGTCCACCTCCTTGCGTTGCGCGCCATCCGCTGAAACAAACGTCATCTTCGGCATGGATATTTTCCTTCGGTCTGGACAGGCTATTCGCCTCCAGCCTCCCCTGTTGTCGCTGTTGGTTCGTCAAATTCTCGTACGTCGTGTCCGCGGAGCGCGCGCCGGATACCGCGATCCATGCGCCTCTCGGCGAATTCTTTCGTGGCGTGCTCCAGGCCTTCGACCGCCGCTGATACGGCACCGCGATCATTGCCGGCAATGGTGGATTCAACGATGCCGACGGCCTTACCGATCGCCGCCCGTTCTTGGTCATCAAGGAGATCGCCATCGGCCGCCATAGCGGCTTCCACGGCATTGATCACGCGCTTCGCCTCCACGCGCGTTTCCGCGAGGAGCCGGCGGGTCATGTCGTCGCCCGCGTGCTGCATGCTGTCATACAGCATCCGCGCCATCTCGTCCTCGCTCAAGCCATAGGACGGCTTGACCTCGACGTGCTGTTCCTTGCCGGTGGAGTGCTCGCGGGCGCTGACCGTCAGCAAGCCGTCGGCGTCAACGGCGAAGGTAACGCGAATGCGGGCGGCGCCGGCAACCATCGGTGGAATGCCGTGCAGCTCGAAATGCGCCAACGACCGGCACTGATCCACCATCTCCCGTTCGCCCTGCAGCACATGGATGGAAATGGCCGTTTGACCGTCGTGATATGTCGTGAATTCCTGGGCGCGGGCCACCGGAATGGGCGTGTTGCGGGGAACGATTTTGTCGACGATGCCGCCCATGGTTTCGAGGCCGAGACTCAAGGGCGTGACGTCGAGAAGCAACATGTCGGAACCGACCGTCAGCGCCTTCGCCTGCAACGCCGCGCCGACGGCGACCACTTCGTCCGGATTGATATCCGCCAGGGGCTCCCGGCCGAACAGTTCGGAGACGCGCCGGCGGACGAGGGGCACCCGCGTCGATCCGCCCACGAGAACGACGCCGTTGATGTCTTCCGTCGTGACACCGGCATCGGCGAGAGCATCGCGGCATAACTTGATGGTGCGGTCCACATACGGCGCGATCAGCTTTTCGAGCCGGGTGCGGTTGAGCACGTGCAAGCTGGTCTTATCGTTGGCCTCGATCGACCATTCGCCGGTTTTCTGTTTTGTAAGGCATTCCTTGGCAAGGCGCGCCGACATCAGCGCCACCTTGGCGTCCGAACTGTTCAGGTGCTCGTCACCGAAGCGCGCTCGCCGGTCGGCCAGGAAGAATTCTGCGATGGCGTTATCGAAATCATCGCCGCCGAGAGCGGCGTCGCCACCGGTCGCCAAGACCTGAAAAACGCCCTTTTCCATCCGCAAGAGCGAAATATCAAAGGTTCCCCCGCCAAGGTCGTAGACGGCGTAGATGCCTTCGGCGCCTTCGTCGAGACCGTAGGCCAGGGCGGCCGCGGTCGGTTCGTTGACTAGCCGCAGCACCTCCAAGCCCGCTAGGCGCGCGGCGTCCTTGGTGGCGGAACGCGCGGCGTCGTCGAAGTAGGCAGGAACCGTGACTACGGCGCGATCCACGGAACTGCCGAGGTGGTCCTCCACCCGCTCCTTGAGCGCTTTCAGGATCTCGGCCGAAACCTCGACCGGGGTGCGGGTGTACCCGGCAACGGCGAGACGAACCATGCCCGAGCCGGAATCCGACGCGGGTTCGACGTCATAGGGTAACGTACCGGCCAAGCTCTTGACGTCTTCCAGGCCGCGCCCCATCAGTCGCTTGATCGAACTAACGACCATTTCCGGGCGGTCAAGCAACAACCGGCGCGCCAACTCGCCGACGATGGCGGAGCCGTCGGCGGCGTACGCGACGACTGAGGGAACAAGCGCCTTGTCGTTTTCGTCCCGGACAACGTTGATTGCGCCGTCCTCGGCGACGGCGACGACGGAATTGGTGGTGCCGAGATCAATGCCGACGGCGACCGGCGAGTCTGTTTCGTGGGGCGCCGGTGTCTGTCCCGGTTCGTGAATCTGAAGCAGTTGCGCCATCAAGAAACCCGATCGCTCAAACAAGCTCGTCGCACCCGGCACTCATCTTCTAGTTTTTTCAGATACTTGAGGCGGGTCGTAAGGCGGCACGCCTGTTCCAGCCGCACGTCGGCGAAGGCCCGCGACAGATCGTCGATACAGCTTTTGATATCATTGGCGGCCCGTTTTTCGAGCGCGGCCACTTCCGCGATCGTCTCGGCTTCGGCCAGCAGTTCCCGCAATTCCAAGGATTCAGTCAACAGCTCCTGGTCGGCCACTAAGTTGCAGCCCTCGGTGAGCACCCCCGATCCCTGCAGATGTACGAGATAGTCCGCGCGTTTGAGCGGGTCCCTCAGTGTTTCGTAGGCCTCATTGACGGATGTTGATTGTTGCTGCGAGAGCGCGCGCTCCCGTGGCGTACGCGAGGCGAAACGATCGGGATGAAGGCGGCGCTGGCAATCGAAATAGAGTCGGTTGAGGATTGCCACATCCACGTTGAACCCCGGTTTCAGGCCCAAGCGCCGGAAATGGTCAAGCTGTCCTGGCGGTTGCACGGCATCGCACGTTCCGCAAAAAACGTCGCCGTTGACCACAGGACCGCGGCATGACCAGCACGGTGATACCGACCCAATGGCCACATCAACAGACGCACTGAGACGATCATCCGGTTTCGTGCCGATATCATGCATCCCGCCAATGCTTCCCCGTACAGGTTTGCCCCGCGTTCACTGTCAAGAGTGGGAATCGTCAGATGAGCGTATTCGGACGTAATCTCATCTAGACGTGGAATGATTCACCGCAACCGCAGCGACCCTTTTCGTTCGGGTTACGGAAGACGAAACCCGATTCCAGCTTGCTCTCGACATAGTCCATCTCGGTTCCGATGATGAACATGGCCGCTTTCGGATCGATGAGAATATTGATGCCGCCGATGTCGACCGCTTCGTCGAACGCCGCTTTCTCATCCGCGAACTCGAGCGTGTACGACATACCCGAACACCCACGATTTCTGACACCCACGCGTATGCCGGCAGTCGGCTTGTCGCGCGACGCGATCAATGCCTTGATGCGTTCAGCGGCCGCCGGCGTCACATTCAGGGGTTGTGGGCGCCCGGACATCAAGGCCTCCTTTCAATAGTGCGCGGATCAA
>JAHCKI010000233.1 GCA_026125865.1 Rhodospirillales bacterium | reverse complement strand
CGGAGATGCTACGGGCCCTGGGCTGGGAGCAGGCGGTCATGATGGGCTCCGATGACTTGGCGTTCGCCGTCAGGCGGTGCGACGCCGATTACCGGCTGCCGGCGCGCTTGGACGACCATCTGGAGGTGCATACGCGGTTGACGGCCGTGCGCGGCGCTTCAATGGACGCCGATCAGATCGTGCGCAAGGGTGAATCCGACTTGGTTCGCATGACGGTGAAGCTGGCCTGTGTCTCGGGACAGGTCCGGCCCGCCAGGATACCTCGGGATCTCCGCGCTGTTCTTCAGGATCTTTGCAAGGCGGGCAACTGACGACGCGAGTTACTGACAACACGAGTGAATGGAAGGGTTGAATGGAATCGACGGCTGTTGACGTTGCCGCCTTGGGTGGCTCAATGGCGGTGACCGACTTCTCGATCTGGTCGATGTTCTTGCGCGCGGATTGGGTGGTCAAATCGGTCATTGCGATCTTGTTGCTGGCGTCGATCTGGAGTTGGGCGATCATTTTTGAAAAGCTCCTGTCCTTGCGGCGGCTCAACACCCTGGCGGGGGAGTTCGAGAATACGTTCTGGTCGGGCGGCGCCTTGGACGACTTGTTCGAGCGTCTTCAGGATCGTCCGCGCGATCCGATGTCGGCCATTTTCGTGGCGGCCATGCGCGAGTGGCGGCGGAGCGATCTCAAGCGCACGGGCGAATCCATCCTGTCGCGGGCGGGCCTGGAGGAACGGGTGGATAGGGTGATGCACCTCATCCTGGTGCGAGAGATGTCGCGCATCGAGCGTCACGTGAATTTCCTGGCTTCGACCGGGGCGACCGCGCCGTTTGTCGGCCTGTTCGGAACCGTCTGGGGGATCATGAAAAGCTTCCAGGCCATCGGCGCGACGAAAAACACCAGCCTCGCCATCGTGGCGCCGGGTATCGCGGAAGCTTTGTTCGCGACGGCGCTCGGGCTTTTGGCGGCGATACCTGCGGTGTTGGCCTACAACAAGTTTTCCAAGGATATCGACAGCTACGCCGGCCGGCTCGAGGGGTTCGCCGGCGAGTTCCTGGCGATCCTGGCCCGACAGACGCACGATAGAGACTGATGGCCGCCGTTCATATTCAACGCAAGCAACGTCACGGCCGCCGCCAGCGTTCGCGGCCGATGAGCGATATCAACGTAACGCCGATGGTCGACGTGATGTTGGTCCTTTTGGTGATCTTCATGGTCACGGCGCCGCTGTTGACGGCGGGCGTGCAGGTGGATCTGCCGGAAACCAGCGCCGGCGCCGTAACCGGTCTGGATGAACCGCTGGCGGTCAGCGTCGATTCCCAGGGGCGCATCTTCGTGCAGGAGACCGAGGTAAACCTGGATGGTTTGGCGCCGCGCCTGACGGCGATTGCGGGGACCAATCCCGATCTCCGCATTTTCGTGCGCGGGGACAAAGGGATCGACTATGGTCGTGTCATGTCAGTCGTGGCCGCGATCAACGCGGCGGGGTATCGAAAGGTCGCCCTGATCACGGAACGGCTTTCCCCGTCACCGTCCGCCGGGTCAAGCGCCACGAAAACCACCGAGACAGCGAAAACCCGGCAGTGACGTGATGCGCAAGGGCCTCTCCTTTTCCCTGGCTCTGCACGCGATCGTGCTGATACTGGCGGTGATCGGCCTTTCGTTCAGCGTACCGGAACTTCTGCCGGAAGACGCACCGATCGTGGTCGACGTCGTCGAGGTGGCCGAGGAACGCAATGTTTCCGCTGCGCCGCCGCCGAAGACGGCGCCCAAACTCGCTTCCAAGCCGAAACCAAAGCCGGAACCGGAGCCTGCGCCGGAACCGCATGCCCGGCCCGAACCGCCGCCGCCACCACCACCACCACCACCACCACCACCGCCGCCGCCACCGCCGCCGCCGCCGTCAAAACAAGTTGAGCCGGCGCCACCCGCGCCACAACCCGAGCCCGCGCCCGAACCGGAACCCAAGAAGGCCGAACCGCAGAAACCCGCGCCGAAAAGCAAGGCCTCGGCCGCCTTGCCGCACCGCAAACCGTCGGCGCCGGCGCCGACACCGACACCGACACCCGCCAAAACGACCGAACCTGAAAAAAAGGACGAAATGAAGGATAGGAAGGAAGAGTTTACCTCCGTCCTGAAAACGGTCGAGGCGATGAAGGAACGTCCACCCGAGAAACAAGAAAAAGACAAAAAGACCGCGAAAAAGGAAGAGGCGGCGACTAAGGAATCGGATCGGAAACCGAACGCTTCCTTCGAGGAACAGATCGCCGATGCCTTGGAGGCACGATCGCGGAGCGACCATGACCCAAGCAAACCGATGACCATCAGCGAGATCGATCTCGTGCGTCGGCAGATAGAGCGCTGCTGGAATGTTCCGGCGGGCGCCCGGGAGGCCGACAACCTGATCGTCCGCATTCAGGTGGAGATGAACAGTGACGGCACGCCGCGAACGGCCGTGGTCGTGGACAGGAACAAAATGGGGAGCAACTCCTTCTACCGCGCCGCGGCCGAGAGTGCGCGGCGGGCGGTGTTGAATCCCCGTTGCCATCCCTTCAAATTGCCGCTTGAGAAATACTCTCACTGGAAAACAATGACGTTGGTGTTTAATCCGAAGGAGATGTTCGGCTCATGAGTTCGACCGGCCATGGAGTCTCGCGCTTGTCTTCACGCTTGTCATTGCGTCCGTCTTTGTTGGTTGTCGTCTTCGTGATCGTCGCGGCGATGGCGATTGTCGCCCAGGGTGCGCGCGCCGAGCTCAAGATTGATATTACGCGCGGCATTGTCGAACCGACACCGATCGCCATCTTTCCGTTTTCAGGCGAGCAACAAAAAGAACAGTCCATCGGACGAAAGATATCGGATGTCATCGCCGCCGATCTCGTGCGGTCGGGTCTGTTCCGGTCCATCGATCAAGCCGCTTTCGTGCAAGAAAAATTGGATTCCAATAGCACACCTCGATTCGGCGATTGGCGGGTGGTGGGGGCCGAGGCCCTCGTGCACGGCAGCACCACACTCGAAGACTCCCGCCTCAAGGTGGAGTTCCGGCTGTGGGACGTCGCTGCCGAACAACAGTTGGTCGGTCGTGTGTACCAAACCGCGCCGTCTAATTGGCGTCGCATCGCCCACATCGTCGCCGATGCCATCTACAAGCGAATCACTGGCGAGGACGGTTATTTCGACACCCGAATCGTCTATGTCGCCGAGAGCGGGTTGCAGACCCAGCGTGTCAAGCGACTGGCGATCATGGATCAGGACGGCGAAAACCACCGCTTCCTGACGGACGGCAGGGAATTGGTCCTGACACCACGGTTTTCACCGTCGTTGCAGGAGATCACCTACATGTCGTACCGGGACGGCGCGCCCCGGGTGTACATCAAGAACATCGATACCGGTCGCGAGGAAATGGTCGGCAGCTTTCCGGGGATGACGTTCTCGCCTCGGTTTTCCGCCGACGGCACGCTTCTGATCATGAGCATGTCGGAGGACGGAAACTCGGAAATTTACACGGTCGACGTGCGTACACGCGAAAAGATGCAATTGACCAAGAGTTCGGCGATCGACACATCCCCCAGTTTTTCACCGGACGGCAAGCAGATCGTCTTCAACTCCGATCGTGGTGGAAGCCAGCAGCTCTATGTGATGGACGCGGACGGCGCCAATGTCCGCCGCCTGAGTCATGGCTCGGGTCGCTATGCGACGCCCGTGTGGTCGCCGCGCGGCGATCTGATTGCCTTCACCAAGATCCACAGGGGCAATTTCTATATCGGAGTCATGCGCCCGGACGGCACCGGCGAGCGTTTGCTGACGAAGGGATTCCATGTGGAGGGGCCGACCTGGGCGCCAAACGGACGCGTTCTCATGTACTTTCAGAAGGATCGCACCGACGAGGCCGGCGGCGGCGGCCGTTCTCTCCTCTATAGTGTTGATTTAACTGGGCAAAATAAGAAATTGGTGGCGACCCCCATGGATGCGTCGGACCCGGCTTGGTCGCCCTTGATTCCGTGACGGGCGCGACCTATGGTCATTGGGGACCGGAGGAATGAAGAGGCACCCGATCGAAACTCGGCGCCACGATCGACACATCGGATCGGCCTCGTGACCGTGCGGACGGGGTTCTTCGCAAGCTCAAGTACCTGTTGACGACCACCCAAGTTGGAGAGGGAAATGCGTTTACCAACGATTGTGTTGTGCACTGCCTTGGCGTTTCTCGTCGGGTGCGAATCGACGCCCGAAGGCACCGAAGCCGGCGGTTACCGGAAAGTGGATGCCGCAGGAGCAGGAATGGGCGCCGGTGCCGGTTCCGGCGCAGTGGATCAATCCATGGGCGGCGGCGCTGGTTCCGTCGGTGTTACCGGTCGGGATCTAGCCGGTTTGAGCGGCAGCGCCATGCAGGCGGAGTTCGCCAAGGTGGGAGATCGCGTCTACTTCGGGTTCGACAGCTATGCGCTGACGCCGGAAGCCCGCCTCACCATCGAACAACAGGCGTCGCTGCTGGCCCGAAACCAGTCGATCGCGGTTACCATCGAAGGGCACGCCGACGAACGCGGAACGCGCGAGTACAATCTCGCCCTCGGCGATAGGCGCGCCAACG
>JAHCKI010000232.1 GCA_026125865.1 Rhodospirillales bacterium | reverse complement strand
CACCTGTCGCGAGCGCTGCCATTTTTGCAGACGCCCATGGGTGACAAGCGGATAGTGCCGGCGAAACCAGCGATCAAGCCGGAGTCCCGCCTCCTCCGCCGTCACCGAGATCGTTTCGACAATCGTCACACGAACCTCTTGCGGTGGCGCAATACGCACGCGCCCTATTGGGTTATTCGAGGGACAGTTCGCCCAGGTCATTCACAACCAGATCAGCGCCATGCCAAAGCAAGGCCGCGCGATCGGCCGCGCGGTCGACGCCGACGACAACTCCGGCACCAGCGGCTTTGCCTGCCTGCACACCCGTGACGCTATCCTCGAAAACCACGCTCCGCGGCGGTGTCGTCTGCAGCAACTCGGCTGCCTTGACATAGGTATCGGGCGCCGGTTTACCGGCCAAACTCATGGCCGTAGCTTCGCGGCCGCTGACATTGACGTCGAAAAGATCATAGATGCCGGCCGACCGCAGAACGGCCTCGGTGTTCTTGCTCGATGAAACGACGGCGAGCTTTTTATCACGTTTGCGTAGCTCGTGGATCAGATCCACGGTCGAGGCGTACAGCGGCATTCCTTCGCGCGCCAAGTGTTGCAGAAAATAGTTGTTCTTGCGGTTTCCCAGACCGCAACAGGTTTCCGTGGTCTCGTCGTCGGTCGGTTCGCCGAAGGGAAGCATGATGCCGCGCGACGTCAAAAAGCCAACCACACCGTCGTAGCGCGGTTTGCCATCGACGAAATCATGATAATCCCGCTCGCCGTCAAAAGGGCGAAACGGCAGATTATTGCGAGCGCTGAACACTTGCAGGAACTCGTCGAATACCTTCTTCCACAGAATGTTGTGCAGCAACGCCGATTGCGTAATGACACCATCCATGTCGAACAACATGGCGTCAAAGCCATCCACGCCAAAGCGGACTCTCCGATCCTCGGATTCAATTCTGTCCTGAGTCGGTTCGCTTCCGTGCATCATGCCGCCAAAGGCGAATTCATTTGCGGCAACGCTTTTCAACCCTTGGGATCCCTGCCTTAAAGATCCGAGTGTCTTGCCCGACCTGCGCGATCTTTTTGTTAAGCGACAACACAGGTCGAGAATGTACGTATTTCGCGAGAATCTTAAAGCCGTTTTTTATGAGACATCGTGTGCTCACCACTGTTGGCCTTCGCTTCCCGCAAACGTTGCCAATAGGCGAGCCTCTTGGCGATCTCCGCTTCGAATCCCCGTTCGCCGGGCCTGTAGAAGCGGTGGCGATCCATGCCTTCCGGGAAGTAGTTCTGGCCGGAAAAGCCTTCGGCGGTATCATGGTCATAGGTATAGCCGTGGCCATATCCCATTTCGCGCATCATACCGGTTGGCGCGTTGAGGATGTGTTTGGGCGGCATGAGCGACCCGGTCTCGCGCGCCGCCTTGCGAGCCGCGGCTTCGGCGACGTACGCGGCATTCGATTTGGGTGCCGAACCGAGATAGATGACGCACTGTACCAGCGCCAATTCACCCTCCGGCGAACCAAGCCGTTCATAGGCTTCCCAAGCCGCCAACGCTTGCACCAGAGCCTGAGGATCCGCGAGCCCAATGTCTTCCACGGCGAAACGAACGAGGCGCCGCGCCACATAGCGTGGGTCTTCGCCGCCATCCAGCATGCGCGCGAACCAATAGAGCGCGGCATCGGTGTCGGAACCGCGGAGCGATTTGTGCAAAGCGCTGATGAGATTGTAATGGCCATCGCGGCTCTTGTCGTAAAGCGGCATGCGGCGTTGAACGATCGCGGTCAGGCCGGCCGAATCCAATCGCGGTTCGGGCGGCAGCTCTAGAACCGCTTCGACCATGTTGAACAGAAATCTGCCGTCGCCGTCGGCCATGGCCCGTATCGTCGCGCGGGCGTCATCGTCCAACGGCAGGGATCGGCCCGCATCCCGTTCGGCCTTCTGCAACAGCCCCTCAAGCGCACGATCATCGAGACGATTGAGAACGAAAACCTGGCACCGCGACAACAGCGGCGCGTTGAGTTCGAAAGACGGATTTTCGGTCGTCGCCCCGATCAGAACAACGGTTCCATTCTCCACATAGGGCAGAAAGCCATCCTGTTGCGCACGATTGAAGCGGTGGATTTCGTCGATGAACAACAGGGTTCCGCGCCCGGCCTCGCGCCGTTTGCGCGCCGCGTCGAAAACTTTGCGAAGGTCGGCGACGCCGGAAAAGACGGCGGACAAGGGTTCGAACTGAAAATCCGTGTGCTCGGCAAGCAGCCGCGCGATGGTGGTCTTGCCCGAGCCCGGCGGCCCCCACAAGATCATCGACGTCAGGTTGCCGCCGGCGATCATACGGCCGATGGGACGATCCGCCGACAGCAGATGGTCCTGCCCCAGAACCTCGTCGAGCCGCGCAGGGCGCAGGCGATCGGCTAGCGGACGAGGCGCCTGGGATTCGAACAGGGTGGCCATCATCGAAAATCCCAGTTGATCACCCTGCCATCGCGATCGAGCGTTATCCGCCAGCGACCAGCCCGGCTACCGAGCTCGGCCTTCAACTCGCCCACCGATGCGACCGCACGACCATTGACCTTTAGAATCCGATCACCCCGACTAAACCCGACCCGTCCGGCGGTCGATCCCCGCTTCATGGCGAGGACGATCACTCCCGGTTGGAATCGTTTGATCCGCAGTTCTTCGGCCAGCGCCGGCGAGAGATTGGCAACCACCGCGCCATCCAGGGGATGACGCCCGGCAAGTTCCGTGGTCTGGCGCGGAGGATCTTCCGGTGCGGTAACGAGTGAAAGGGTGAGGGTTCGAAGGCGTCCCTTGCGCCAAACCTCGATCGACGTCCGGTCGCCCACCGGCAGGGTGGCAAGGCGGTAATCCAATGCCTCGGGATGGTCAACGGTTTGGCCGTCAACCTTGAGAATGACGTCGCCAATCCGAATTCCCGCCGCCGCCGCGGGACCGTCACGATAGACATCCTCGATCAACACCCCGACGGGACGATCCAAACCGAGTGAATTGGCGATATCGGCGGTAACCTGCCGCCCCCAGGCACCGAACCAGGGTCGAACCAAGTGTCCTGTGTTGACGATTCCGGCAAGGACCGAGCGGACCATGTTGGAGGGCACCGCGAAACCGATACCCAATGAACCGCCACTCTTGGAGAAAATGGCGGTGTTGATGCCGATCAACCGGCCGTTGATGTCGACCAGGGCGCCACCCGAATTGCCCGGATTGATGGCGGCATCGGTCTGAATGAACAGGTTGAAATCCGATATACCGGCCTGCGTTCGTGCCAGTGCCGAGACGATGCCGCTTGTCACCGTCTGGCCGACACCGAACGGATTGCCGATGGCGAGGACAAGGTCGCCAACGTGCACGTCGTCCGAGTCGCGGAAACCGATCGTCGGCAATTTGTCGCCTTCGGTGTCGATGCGCAGGACCGCCAAATCCGATTTTTCGTCGGAACCGAGCAGTTTGGCATCGAACTCACGACGGTCCGCGAGCACCACGCGGATTTCATCGGCGCCACCGACGACATGGTGATTGGTGACGATGACGCCGTCGGCGTCGACAATCACCCCTGAACCGAGGGCATTCTGAATGCGTTCGCGGGGAACACCGAACGAAAATTGGTCACCGAAGAAACGACGAAAAAATGGATCGTCGAACAAGGGCGACATGCCCCGCGTTTGGACCTTGCGCCGGCTGTAGATATTGACGACGGCCGGCGCCGCTCGATCGACGACGGGAGCAAAAGAAAGTTGAATCTGCTGCCAGGAAGACGGCGCTTGCCGTTCTTCCGCACGCACGGCCTCACCGGCAAGGAAAAACACCCACAGAGCCGCAGCGACAAAGGCCAAGAACCCGCGTAACGTCATCACATCGGAGACTTAACGTTCACCGTCGCCGTCATTGTCGTCGCTGAACCGGTGCCGACGCGGCATGATTGAATAAATTGGGCCCTCGTCAGAGCTCAGCGGCCTCGGCGGCGGCGGCCTCTTCCGCGGCAACGCGCGCCCGGTCCTCGGCGCCCTTGGCGTCCGGATCGCGGTCCACCAGTTCGATGACGGCGATCGGGGCGTTATCCCCACGGCGAAATCCCGCGCGCATCACCCGCGTATAGCCGCCGGGACGGCTCCGATAGCGATCGGCCAGGGTCGCGAAAAGCTTGCGCACCACGGTATCGTCCCGCAAGAACGACGCGGCCTGACGGCGGGCGTGCAGATCTCCGCGCTTACCCAGGGTGATAATCCGATCGGCGACACGCCGCAGTTCCTTGGCCTTGGGCAAGGTCGTGGTGATCTGCTCATGTTTGAGCAGGGAGACCGTCATATTTGCAAACATGGCCTTTCTGTGAGAGCTGGTACTCTTCAGCTTCCGACCACTCATACGATGACGCATGGCTTAACTCCTCAACGGCCGCTTCTGTCGGCGGTCCCTGTGCTCCTAATAGGGTTCTTCCAGCCTCTTGGCCAGATCCTCGATGTTTTCGGGCGGCCAGTTGGTGATTTCCATGCCCAACTGCAACCCCATTTGCTGTAACACTTCCTTGATCTCGTTGAGAGATTTGCGGCCGAAGTTGGGCGTCCGCAGCATATCGGCCTCGGACTTCTGTACCAA
>JAHCKI010000231.1 GCA_026125865.1 Rhodospirillales bacterium | reverse complement strand
AATACCGTCATCGGCAATCGTGTCGCCTTCGCGTCCAGCATGCTGGAGGGTTTGACGGTCATCGAGACGGCACACTCCAGTCCCGCCGCTCAGGAAATCCGGTCATTGGCCGAAGAAATTGGCGCCAGACTCACGTAAAATTTGATGCACAGTGTTTCGTGTTGTCCACAGCGGTTCTCCGTCAACTCGCCAACGGCACATCCCCATTGCGGTCAATCCAGGCCTGGAACGCCACGAGGGTCCAAAGCGCCCATGACGTGTCTCGGCGTCCGGCTTCGAGGTCCGCGAACCAATGCGCCGGCACCTCCGGTCGGAACAGCCCTTGACGGACGAGCCGGTCGCGATCGATGGCGCGACGAGTGTGGTCCCGGAGATCGTTCGTCAACCAGCGCGCAATGGGAACTTCGAAACCCTTTTTCGGGCGCGAAAACACCTCCTCCGGCAAGCGATCGGCGAATGTGCTTCGGAGAATGCGTTTTCCCAAGCCGCCCTGGAGTTTGAAGCGACCGGGCATGGCTTCGGCGCATTCGACAACCCGGTGATCGAGGAATGGGCAGCGGACCTCGAGCCCGTGGGCCATGCTCATACGATCCACCTTGACCAGCATGTCACCGGGCAACACGAGCGCAATGTCGGCCGAAAGCATGGCATTAACCGCATCACTCGTACCGGCCTGCTCTTCCACCGTGGCCACCAGCGACACCACATCGGTGGCGGCGGGCGAAACCGCCGGCGTGAACAAGGCGTCCAGTTCCCGCATGGCCAAATTGCACATCCAGCCCGCGTGGCGGGCCGCCGGTTCCTTGCCGGCATGGTCCAGGAAGCGGCGGATACGCCGGGCGCGCTCCTGCCAAACGCCATCCTTGCCCTCCGGCAAGAAGACCGCTAGCGGCTCGATCACGCCGGTTCGCAGCCATTGCGGCAATCGTTGATAACGCTCGGCGGGCGCTTCACCCAGGTGCTTGCGATAACCGCCGAAAACTTCATCGGCACCGTCACCCGACAAGGCAACCGTCACATGGCGCCTGGTTTCGCGGGCAAGCAGAAAGGTCGGAATTGCCGAGGAATCGGCGAACGGTTCGTCACAGGCGTCGAACACGGCGTCGAGGGCGGCAGCGGTCTCGCCCGGGCCGACTTCGATCTCGGTGTGTTGCAGACCGAGGTGGCGGGCGACGGCGCGCGCTTGCGGACGCTCCTCATAGTATGCGGACGCACCGGGAAAACCGACCGTGAACGTACGCACGCCGGCCCCCTGTCGAGCCAGCGAGGCGGCCACGATGGCGGAATCAATACCGCCGGAAAGGAACGCGCCGACGGGAACATCCGCGACCAAACGATCGCGGACGGCCGCATCGAACCGTGTCCGCAGATCGTCGGATGCGGCGCCCTCGTCGGTATAGCGTTGTCGTGTAGGGCCGCATGGATCGTACCAACGGCGAATACTCAGCCCGTCGGGCGAGAAAGTCGCCAAATGCCCGGCGGGGAGTTTTTGAATGCCGGCGGCGATGGTCCACGGCTCGGGGATGTAACGCAACGCGAACAGCATGCGCAACGCCGTCGGATCGATGGCGATTTCACCGTCGTCCATATGCCGCAAGGCGACGATGTCGGACGCGAAAGCGAGGCGTGATCCATCGTGCCGGAACACCAGCGGTTTCTTGCCGAAGCGGTCGCGGGCCAGGTTCAGGGTACCGCGCTCGGCATCCCATAAGGCGAATGCGAACATGCCGACCAGGCGATCCAACAGGGCTGGTCCCCACGCCTTCCAACCCGCCAACAACACTTCCGTGTCGCTCCGTGAGACGAACGTGTATCCGAGATCAGCGAGTTCCCGGCGCAATTCGGCGAAGTTATAGATCTCTCCATTGTAGGTGATGACCAAGCCATGACCCGACATGGGTTGATGGCCGGCGGCGCTCAAGTCGATGATGGAGAGACGCGTATGGGCGAAGCTGCAGCGATCGTCACTCCACGTCCCACGATCATCGGGACCGCGCGGCGCCAGGCGTTCGACTGCTCGTTGCAATCGCCCCGGCATATCGGCCGCGCCAATTCCGATGAGGTCGACGAACCCCGCTATTCCGCACATGCCGCCATCTCCCGATGCAGATCGTCGAAGGCCGAGACCGCCCGTTGCAGGGAAAAGTGCCGCTCGATCCTGGCGCGTGCCCGGCGACCGAGATCGGCGCGCTTGGAGGGATGGAGGGCGAAATAGTTGCGAACGGCGTCCGCCAACATCTCCGCCCGCCCTGGGGGTACCACCATGCCGCAATCACCGATGACGGCGCGGGCGTCACCGACGTCGGTGGCGATCGCCGGCAGCCCCGCCGCCATCCCTTCGCCCAACACATTGGAAAAACCTTCGCCAAAGGCAGACGTGGATACCACCAAATCGGCGGCGGCGAAAAGCCGCGGCAGATCGTCGCGGCGGCCCAGTCGATGGAGATGCGGACGAGCCGGCAAGTTCTCAGTGCCAGCCCCCACCGCCAATGTACCGATGCCCGGAAGTTGCTCGAGGGCGGCGATCAGAGTTGCGTGATCTTTCATGGGATCGACGCGCGCGACATGGATCAGAAACGGCGCGGCCTGATCAATGCCTAACTCTGCGCGGACGGTGTGCCGCGCGCTATCGTCGGGCCGGAATCGATCGGTATCGATGCCGTTCAAGATCACCGGAAACCGGCGCGGCCGATAGCCGAGAGCGCGGTGATGGTCCCGTCCCGCCTCGGAGTTGGCGACGACGACGGCGGGCACCGAAGACAACCGGGCGCAGGCGGCTAGCACAAGGCGGAAACCGCGACCATAGCGATCGACGTCCATGTTCGAACAGCGCACCCCCCACATTAGACGCGTGTTTTGTCGGCGAAAACTGAGCCACCAAGCGGCCGTCGCCACCAAGTCGGCGTGGTACATCCAACTCTGGATCACGTCGGGCGACAAGTGGCAAATGAGCCGGGCAAGACGCCAAACGGCGCCGAGACTCGGCCGCCCGCGCGTCATATTCAGGTCCGTTACCGAAATTCCGGTGCCGGCCAATCGCGGACGCAGGACGCCGTCGGGAAGCAGGCTGACGACGTGTTGCTCCGGCCGTTGCGGACGCGACGCGGTCACCAGCGCGATCAACATGCTTTCGGCGCCGCCGGTATCCAGATCCGTGATGACGTGCAAGACCTTCATGCCAGAAGTAGCTCATACCGATGCACCACCGCATCGAGGGCGAAATCCTTCGGCAGCAGACTCGGGCGGGGCCTAGCTGTTATCGAAGGCTCCACCGCCATCATGGCCGAGACGAATTCGGGTTCGGCCTCGGCGATGGTCACGGCTCCATGCGGCGCCAGCGCCGCCACTTCAACGATGCCACCGCTTTCCGGTGTTGCGATTACGGGCGTACCGCACGCAAGCGCTTCCAAGGCGGCGTTGGGCATGCCCTCCCAACGGGAAGGCATCAGGAAAGCGTCGGCGCCGGCCATGATAGACCATGGCTCTGCTCGAAAGCCGGCAAAAGTGACGCGATCGCCTATGCCGTGATCATCTGCTTGCCGACACAAGCTGTCATGCTCGTGACCGACACCCATGATGAGGAGCCGCGAATCCGCTGGAAGCTCACGAAACAAGGTCAACAACCGGTCGAACCCCTTCTGCCGGTGCAAACGGCCGGCGGCGACGAAGCGTCGCCCGCCCCCCGCTTCCCGCTCCGGTTCGTTGGCCGCGGCGCGTAACGCCTCGATGTCAACCGGGTTGAAAATTACGTGGACGCGGTCGGGTGGTATTCGATGTTCGGCGATCATGGGTCGGGCCACGGCTTTGGCGGGACAAATGACCGCATCGGCCTTTCCATAGAGCCAACGATAGAAACAACGCGCCGATGTCGTTGTCGGCATGCCGCGCAACGCCTGCAAGGGAAGATTGGCTTCGCGAACGACGATGCGGGTTCCGCGTGGCAGGAACGGTCTCAGCGCCAGCACACCGATGTTGAGATAGCCGATGGTGGAAACGACGGTGGCGGGTCGAAGTTCCCGCAACTTTCGCGCTACCGCCAGTAGGGCGCTGCGCAAACGCGGCCGATCGAGATCGTGAACGAGAACGTCGGCGGGTACGGAGTCCGTTAGCGGCCCATGAGCGTCCAGGACAACAAGGACGGGGTGAAAACGTGAGCGGTCGAGGCAACGGAGAACGGTGAGAATGACGCGTTCGGCCCCACCGCCCGTAAACGATGGTAAGACGAATGCCACCGTTGCCGGTGGTCTTTTCCGTCGCGGTGGTGAGACGGCGTCAGGCAACGGCCTCGCGCACCGCAGCGGCGATACGGTCGACCGTGTCCTCGTCCAGGTAAGGATGAATGGGCAAGCTCAACACCCGGCTGCACAGATCCTCACTAATGGGCAACGAACCGGCTCCGTCGCCAAACTGCGCGAATGCCGGTTGCATGTGCAGCGGCGCCGGATAATAGACCATGGTAGGAACACCACGGTTCAAGAGCCGCGCCTTCACCCCATCGCGATCCTCGACCACGAGCGTATACTGAGCCCAGGCGCTTTGGGCTCCCTTCTGCCTTGGCGGCGTAGCGAGGACACCGGCAAGGCGATCATCATACCAGCGGGCAACAGTTTCCCGCGCCGCCAATTCCTCGGCGAACACCTC
>JAHCKI010000230.1 GCA_026125865.1 Rhodospirillales bacterium | reverse complement strand
GTGCCGGGGACGTCGGCACGTATGACGGGCGGATCTTCCAGGCCGACGAATGTGCGTTCATCCTCACCACTGCCCGGATCCATCTCGATGTGAGCGCCCGAAACCAGTGTCTCGAGACCGGAAACACCGGAGGTGGATAGTCGCGGCCGCACAACCCAAAACCGCGTTCCTTTCAGCAGATGCTTTTCTGCATTCTTATCCATTTCTGCGGTGACGATGATGGACTTGAGGTCGTCGCTGATCTCGACCTTCTTGACGATGCCCATCTCCACGTCTTTGTGCTTGACCTTCGTCTTGCCGGCTTCGAGGCCGGCCGCGGTTTTGAAAATCAGGGTGATCGTTGGGCCTTTTTCGGAAAACGTGACGAAGGCGAGATAGGCGGCAACGGCGAGAGCGATGATCGGGATCAGCCAAACGATCGAAATCCCTCTCTTTTTCCCGACGACCGCCTCGGGTGGGCGGGCTTCCGACGGAACCGCGCTTGCGTTGTGGTTACTCTCCATTCTCTCCCGCCGCGTCCCACATCAATCTTGGATCAAACGTCATGGATGCGATCATCGTCGTTACCACCACGGCGGCGAAGGAAATGGCGCCGATGCCGGGTTCGATGGTCGCGATCGATCCCAATCTTACGAGGGCGATGAGGATCGATATCATGAAAATATCGATCATCGACCATCGCCCGACCGACTCGATGATTCGATACATCAAGGTCCGGTCCTTGAGGCGCTTCCGCGATCCCCGTTGCACGGAGATAAGAAGATAGCAAAGCCCGCACAGCTTCAACACCGGAACGGTGATGCTGGCGAAAAACACCAGCAGCGCGACCGGCCACATGCCCACTTCGAACAGGACCTTGACGCCGCTGATGATGGTGTCGGCCTCTCCCGATCCGAACATGATCACCGTCATCACGGGAAAGACGTTGGCGGGAACATAGAGGATCGCCGCGGTCGCCACCAAAGCCCAGGTGCGGGCGATGCTGTTGGATTTTCGACGGTGCAGAACATCGCCGCATCGCGGGCAGGTGCTCGTGCCATGGGATGCGCCATGGGATGCGGCGGGAGCGGTGTGAACCACCAGTTGGCAGGTGTGGCAGGCGATGAGCGAATTGTCGCGAGTTCGTGGAAACGGGCTTTTCGGCGCGCGGGGCCCCAGGTGTTCCCAAACGGTATGAGATTCAAGCGTTGAATCAGCCCACGTCACCAACATAATGAGAACGACGAAAGCGAAAACACCGACCCCGAGTTCCAGCGTCGCCATGTCCTTCAACTTGACGTAGGCGACAATGACACCGAGCAGGTAGACCTCCATCATCGCCCATGGTCGAAGGACTTCGATAAAGCGAAATACGCGGATCGCGAAGGGTGGCCGGAAACCCAGGTGGAGCGGGCCAAGGACATACAGCGTGCCTACGATTTTGATGAGCGGAATGAGAATGGTAACGATCAAGACCAGACCGGCGAGTTGCCAAAGCCCTTTGCCATAAAATTCGATGACACCCGAAATGAGGATGCTTGGTTGTTCGAGCCCCTCCATTTCGAACGTAATAAACGGAAAAGTGTTGGCGATGACGAAAAGGAACAGCGCCGCAAAGTTCAGGCTGACGGGCAATTCCAGGCCATGGGCGTTTTTTCCGAAAAGGGTGCCGTTACACCGCGGGCATTTGGCGGTGTTGCCGGGCCGAATGTCCGGTGCCAGTAGCAGAAGACCACATTCGTGACATTCGATCAGCGGCGCGCCACTACTCATCAGTACCCCGTTGGAGGGCGGAAAACGCTCCTTCCCTGCATCTCGGCATAGCCGAGAATGCGTTCAATGCAAAACAATTTGCGGGTTCCGATCATTTCTTACCCGTCTACCGTCCGTCTCGTCGGCAAAGGCTTCGACAAGGCGATTTTTCCACAGCGAAACGGCTATTGTCACGACAGCAACGCGGCTATGGTCGGTCGCTGTAAACAACAATGACAGGTCGTGGGACAGTGCCATGGTCAGTTCGCCTTCTCTCACTCAGCTCGGAAAAAGCGTGGCGAAGGACATTGCGACGGGGTCCTTCGGGCCAGGTTCTCAAGATGCGTTCAGCTATCTCGAAAATAACCTCGAACTCTTGGTCGATCTGGTCGATTTGTTGATTGCGGAGGGTCGCAAGAAAAAGCAAAGAACGAACCTGATTTCGGCCTTTGCCATCATGCTGGGTCATGGCTTGGACGAGGTTCGTTTGCAGGTCGAGGCCGGCATCAAGGCCAACAATCGCGTTGTCGACAGGATTCGGCGCAATCTGTTGAAGGCGGGGAGCGACGAAAAGCTGGACCCCGCTGTTCTGATGATCATCCTCGGCCAGTTCTCCATCGCCAAACTGGAAGTGGGCGAAGAACTGCGAGAGCTCCTGAGTCAACGCATGGATGACGCCGCTGATTTCGCGGAGAACGACGGCGATGTCGATATGATAATGGACGCGCCGTTTGCCGAGTTGGTCAAGGCGGTGAACGGCGACCTGTTTGAACTGCAATCACATGTGGTCGAGAACACGGATGCCTTTCCGGCGGAACATCGAGCCGGCATGGCCGTCGCCATGCTGCAGTCAAAGGAACCATTGGTTCGCGAGGCCGCGATCGGTGGTTTCCTGGATCAAGACTCCATGGTGCGTGTCGCCCTCGCTGAAAGTATTGAGCGCTTGAGTCCACCGCCGGTGGTGAGCGGAACCATGCTGCGGCGAATGATCGCGCTGCGCAACTGGCTTCCCAGCGACGAACGTCCAAAACTGGATGCGGCAATTAAGAGCTGTCGGCAACGCAAAGTTGAATGCGCGTCCTGGCCAAGGACGCAGGTCGCGGACGTTTATGCAACGGGTATCGATGGCAGCGGTGCGCAATCCATCTTCGTGATGGCCAAGGAAAGGCGCAAATACGCGTTCGCCGCGCTGCTGGTCAAGCAAGGGGTCGGCGTTCGGGATGCCTGGGTCAGGCACAGACTTACACGTCGGGAAGTCGACGCTTTCCAAAGTGAGTTGCCGATGTCGGTCGACATTTTCGAATCGTCAATGGATCACGTTCGCGCCCTGATGTCCCACTATTTGGCCGTGGCGGTCGAGTCCGGAACTATGCCGCCGTTCGAATTGTTCGATTTCGCCGAAACGACCGGCCTGGACGACCTCAATCCGGTGAAGATGGAAGTGGAACAACTTGTGCAGTCCCTGTGCGAGGACATCGAAAGCGACTTCCTGGAACCGCAACAGGTGAAAGAGACATTAGAGAACTGCGATGACTGGCTTGACAACTATATGTTCATGGAAAGCTGGTTCGAGGGCGACGACGACATCGCGGCGCAATTGCAGGATGGAGCGGTAAATCCCGGCGACGAAGAACAATTCATCCTTGAACACATTTTGCCGCCGCGTCGGAAGCGTTGGGCGGAAATGATGGCCTGGACCGCCTTGACCCTCAAGCAGGATGAGGACGACCCGATGTGGGAAACGTTCGCGGTGACGGCGCGGGAACTGCTGACCGACCGTGACATCGGCGAATTCGCGGTCATGCGCCAAATCGCCGCGGATACGGTGAAGGCGCTGCGCTTCAATAAGGCACGTTTCCCGTTGACGGAGGACGAAGACGACCTATAGCCAGGATTGGGACCACTCCGGCGCCATCGCACATCCGCCGGTCATCTATGGTGCGTTTTTTGCGGCCGGATTGGGGTTGGATGTCGTGTGGCCGAGCGGTGGTGTGTGGACACAAATGCCGTCCGTCGTCGGGTGGGTGCCTGTCGTCATCGGTATGGTCATCGCCATTCTGACCCTTCCGAAGTTTTGGAAGCATGGAACGAATCTGAATGTGCACCGGCCAACCACGACGATCATCACCGACGGGCCGTATCGGTATAGCCGCAACCCGGCCTATCTGGCGTTGACGCTTCTGTACGTGGGCGTTTCGATACTTTTGGCGAGTTTCTGGGCCCTGGTGCTGGTGGTGCCCGCCGTGTTGACGCTCACTTACGGCGTCATCGTTCGTGAAGAACGATATCTGGACCGGAAGTTCGGCGACGACTATCGCCGATACAAAGCATCCGTACGGCGCTGGATTTAGTTGGGTGCTTTGATTCGGGCGTTACTGGGTCGGTGCCGTCGAACCGGGATCCAAGGCGCTGCCGCCGCTCGCGGGTAAGGCTCCGGGAACGGGCGTCGTCGGGTCGAATGGGTGTGGCTGGTCCGTCGGCCATGTTTCGACCGGCTGGCGCTTGGTGCTCTCGGCGATATCGCTGCCGCTGCCCATATCCGTCGCCGGTTTCGGTTGAGACTTGACGATTCGTTTGCGAGGCGCGGACACGGTCTGTGATTTGGCCGCCGACTTCTTCGTCGACGTTGCCGCCGGTGCGCCAACCAATTCGGCCGGCAGACTGAAGCCGCCAGCCGTTCCGCCCGTGGCCTTTTTTGCCGGAGCCTTTTTGCGGAGCGGAGACGGGCTTGACGCCGCTCCGGCGCCGCCGGTCGATGGGGCAGGTGAATCGGACGATGAGGCGCCGGCACGCTCGTCGGCCGCGGACGGTCCACGACTTTGAGTGTTGCGCTCTTGCTGCTGGAAGTTGCGAACCGACAACAGGAAATGGGCGATCTTGAAGTAGCCCTTGTCGATGGCGATATCGATGGGAGTCAGGCCCCAGGT
>JAHCKI010000023.1 GCA_026125865.1 Rhodospirillales bacterium | reverse complement strand
CGTCAAGGACGGCGCCGTGCACAAGGTCATGATCGACGCGGCGACCGGCAAGGTCGTCGAAACCCCGGCCGCCGAGTCGGGCGAGCGCCACGAGGACTGATTGCTCCGCCATTCCGGCTCGCGCCCGAGCGTGGGCCGGATCTTTCTTGCGGCAAACCGCTTCCTGGAGATCGACCATGCTGATCGAAATCGTTGGGCTTCGCCTTGCGCTCGGCGGCAATCCCATCCTGCACGATGTCCACCTGTCGCTCCACGAGGGGGAAATCTACGGCCTGCTCGGCCCCAACGGGGCCGGCAAGAGCACCACCATCGCAGCGGCACTCGGACTCCTGCAGCCGGATGCCGGTCAGGTCCGGGTACTCGGCAAGGATCCTAGTGTTTCTGCGCATGAGATCTACGGTGCCCTCGGCGTTCTACCGGAGCAGAACGGATTCTACGACTGGATGTCGGCCGAGGAGTATCTCGCCTTCTTTGCGGCGCTGCATGGGCGTCATCCGGGCCCGAGCGAGATGCAACAGCTTGCCGCGGCCGTGGGCCTTGCGCCGCGCCCACGGCAAGCCATCGGCACGTATTCGCTTGGCATGCGTCAACGACTCGGCCTCGCCCGCGCGCTCATTGCCGAGCCGACAGTGCTTGTTCTCGACGAGCCCACCAACGGTCTCGACCCGCGCGGCCGCCGCGAAATCCATGACATTCTGCTCGGGCTGGCGGGGCGTGGTGTCGGCATCCTGCTCTGCACGCATCTGCTCGACGACGTGGATCGGCTGTGCCGGCGGGTCGGCATCATCGTCGAAGGACGCACGGTTACCGAGGGCGCGATCGCCGACCTCGTCCGCAACGAGCACCGGCAGGTCCGGTTTCGCCTTCGCCTCGCCGGAGAGCCGCCGAGTGAGCTTGCCAAGGACGGCCATGTCTCCGTTGTGGCTCACGAGGGCGATTGGTGGATCGTTGACCTCGACCCCGCCGCGACACCGGAGGCCGCTTGGCGGGAACTCATGTTTCGTGGCTGGCCGATCGCGGAAATCGCGCGTGAGAGTGGTGGTCTCGAAGATCTCTACCTAGCCCTGACCGAACGGAGGCGGCATGACCGCAACTTCCCTGATCGCCCGCAAGGAATCCGGTGAGCTGCTCCTGAGCCTGCGCGGTCTTGCATGGCTCATGGCCGTGGCGGTCTCGCTTTCGCTTTTTGGGCTGTTGCTCGTAAGCAATACCGAACTGAGCCTGCTCGACAATGCGCAAGTGGTCTATGACATGGTCGGGATCGTCACGGCGTTGGGCGGCCTTCTCAGCCTCGTCGTCGGGATCGACGCCGTGGCCGGCGAGCGCGAGCGGGGCAGCCTCGTTCCCCTGCTTCTGACGCCCGTTTCGCGTGATGCCATACTCGCCGGCAAGCTAGGCGGCGTCGCGATCGCCTGGGCCGTGATGTACGTCCTTGCCCTGCCCTATCTGTGGGCCGTCGGCAGCACCGGCCAAAACCTGATCCAAGGGATGCTGGTCCTCGCCGTTGTCGGCTCGCCGGTCGTGCTCGGCTTCGGCTTCTTCGGGATGATCCTCGGCTCTCGCCTCACTTCGGCCCGGGCCGGACTTTTCACCGGTCTGATCACCCTCATCGCCTCCGCAAGTCCACTCTTGCTCGGCCCGAGTCTAAGGCAATCGGCGATCGGCCGCGCATTCGACGCCGTCAATCCGTTCTCGGCCGCCGTGAACGCGTACGATGCCGTGATCATCGATTCCCAGACGATTGCCTCGCAGTGGCCTCACATCGCCGTCGCGGCGGTCTGGATCGGTCTTTTGCTGTGGCTGGCGAGATCCGCATTCCGCCGCATTGCCCGCTGAAGGAGGTCGCTGTGAAGTTCGCTACCATCCTGCTCGCCATTGCCATTGCGTTCTCCGCGACTGCCGCGTCGGCGACAAGTCTTTCGGTCGACTTGCGGCCGGCGGCAGAGAATCCGACGGCGCCACAAATGGGCGACCACCTCTCGTTTCACAGCGTGATCGGCAACGAAGGCGATACGCCGATCAACGCCCTGGTCGCCTGGATCAGTCTGGTGCAGATCGACAAAGGCAAAGAGCAACCCGTCGACCTGGAGGACTGGAGCGCGCACAAGGCCGTTACCACCACGTCCGTGCCGCCTCATGGCACCATCCAGTCTGATTGGCCGATGCGGCTGATCCAAGCAGGCCACTACCGTGTGGTCGTGAGTGCCGTCAGTCGTGACGGAACCAGACTGGTCGCCAGTCCCTTCGTCGATTTCACGGTTCGACAGAAGCCAGTGGTCGAGTCGCAGCGAGTTCTTCCGGTAGCACTCGGAATCCCGATGCTGATCGGTGTCGGGATGCTGTGGCGACGACGACGGCATTGATCGCCGAACGCTCCCCGTTTCGCACTCTCGTACCGAGCATCCAGACAATCACCCCCTCCAGTTCAGGAGTTTGCGCCATGACGACGCTTGCAAATCAGCCCGCCGCCGTGCAGATCTACAACCACGTACCCGACGTTACGATCGACTTTTGGTTGATCAAACTCATGGCCGTGACCATGGGCGAAACTGCTGCCGATTTCCTCAACATGAACATGGGGCTCGGTCTGTCGAAGACTTCATGGATCATGAGTGGCTTTCTTGTTGCGGCCCTGCTCCTGCAATTTGCTCAGAAGAGATATGTTCCTTGGATCTATTGGCTTACCGTCGTCCTCGTTAGCGTCGTCGGTACGCTGATCACCGACAACCTTGTCGACAATCTCGGTGTGAGTCTGGAAACGACAACAGTGGCGTTCAGCGTCGCCCTGTTGGCGACCTTCGCCGTCTGGTACGGAGTCGAAAGGACGCTCTCCATCCATACCATCTATACGACGACGCGGGAGTCCTTCTACTGGCTCGCCATCCTCTTAACCTTTGCCCTTGGCACAGCAGCCGGCGATCTGGTGGCGGAACGCATGGGGCTCGGGTACCTTGAGGCGGGTCTGATGTTCGGTTCAATCATCGGTGCGATTGCATTTTCCTTTTACTCGTCGAAGATGAATGGCATTCTCGCCTTTTGGCTTGCCTATATTCTCACCCGGCCAATGGGTGCGTCGTTCGGCGATTTCCTCTCTCAACCGGTGGCCGACGGGGGTCTCGGATTCGGTACGGTGATCACCAGCTTCACGTTCCTTGCCTGCATCTGCGGAATTGTTGCTTACATGACGATAGCCCGTCGAGGCCTGGAATACGCGTTCGTCCAGCGGGAGGACGGTCTAGTGGACTACCTGCAGGAAGGCGCCCGCGATCTCGAAGTCGCACTGGACGAAGAGTCCATTTAGCGACCTGGCACTAATCTATTACAAGGAGAATTACTGATGCAAAAGACGCGTATCACGCGAATACTGCATGGCTTGGTGATGGTGGCGATTCTGACACAGTTGGTCCTGAGCACCGTGATGGAAATGCCAAAGCCTGGACGTGCAAGCGAAGATTTTGTCTTTGAAGTCCACGAAGTCGTTGGCCTTGCGAGCGTCGCTATCCTGGCTCTGTTCTGGCTCTGGATACTGGTTCGCCGTGGCGAAACCGAACTGGGAACCCTCGTGCCTTGGTTCTCGTCCCGGCGCCGACAGGATCTGATCGCCGACGGGGCTGCGCAATGGGCCTCTGTGCGCCGGCTCAGGGTGCCCGAGGCCGCCGACGATGCACCGCTGCCAAGCGCGGTGCACGGCCTTGGGCTGCTCGCCGCGACTGGGATGGCCTGCAGTGGGCTGATCGTTTATCTGGGCCTTGGACCGACGGGTGAACTGTCGACAATGGCCGATCTGACGCTCGATGCCCATGAGTTCCTCGCTAATTTGATGTGGGCCTTTGTTATCGGTCATGGCGCGATGGCCATCCTCCATCACCATTCGGGCCATCCCGTGCTGGTTCACATGTTCTCGCTCCGTACCTGAGGCGTTGACTGGTTTGGAAGCATTTTGATCAGGGTCGAAAGCGGATGAAGGTTTTATTGATCGAAGACGACGACGAGACCGCCGCTTACGTCGTGAAGGGGCTCGGCGAGCACGGACACATCGTCGATCACGCCGCCAACGGTCGGGACGGGCTGTTCCATGCCGCCGGTGAGCCTTATGACGTGATGATCGTCGACCGAATGCTTCCTGGGCTCGATGGCCTTGGCATCGTCAAGACAGCCCGCGGTGCTGGGATCAAGACGCCGGTCCTCTTCCTCACCACGATGGGCGGCATCGATGATCGTGTGGAAGGCCTCAATGCCGGTGGCGACGACTACCTTGTCAAACCCTTTGCGTTCGCCGAGTTGCTGGCCCGCATCAACGCTCTTACGCGTCGACCGCCGATGACCACCGTGGAGACGACCTTGCTTGTGGCCGATCTGGAAATTGACCTGTTAAAGCGAACGGTTATTCGGGCGGGGCGGCGAATCGAGCTGCAGCCCCAGGAGTTCAAGCTTCTCGAATACCTGATGCGCCACGCGGGTCGCGTTGTCACTCGGACGATGTTGCTGGAGAACGTTTGGGATTTCCATTTCGATCCACAGACAAATGTTGTCGAAACGCATATCAGTCGCCTTCGCGGCAAAGTCGATCGGGGCTTCAATGCTGAGCTGATTCATACCGTCCGCGGCTCGGGATATTGTCTTCGTGCACCCGACTAGGATCCTCCGCACCATAGGCTTTCGCTTGGCCGCACTCTACGCGGCCCTTTTCGGTCTCTCGGTTCTAGTCCTTTTTTTCGTGATCTATTGGATTACCGGTGGTGCGTTGCGTCAGCAGCTTGCCGTGAATGTCGAGGGCGAGGTTGCCGCTCTTGCCGAAGATTTTCGAACCGGAGGCTCGTCGCACGCATCCGGCGCCATTGGACGGCGGCTTGCATCCGGACTTCACCCCGCAACCTTCTATCTGCTTCAGAGTCCTGAGGGTCGGAAGATCGCCGGCAACCTTCTCCCCCTTCCGCCCCGCATCGGGTGGCAGGAGCTGCCGACGCCAAGTGAGCCTGGCGACGATGACGATGATGAGCCGGAGGATAACGACGGACATCAGACGCTCGCTCTCGGAACCGAGCTGCAAGACGGGTCGTTCCTATTGGTTGGTGAAGACACCTATCGCGTTGTCGAGGTCGAGGAAGCGATCGTCCGCGCCTTCGCATGGGCTATCGGCGTGACGATTCTGCTCGGAGCCCTGGGGGGTGGTGCGCTCAGCGTTGGCTTCCTTCGGCGTGTCGACGCGATCAACCGGACGAGCCGGGCCATTATTGACGGTAGGCTCGCGGACCGCGTGCCGACGCGCGGGACGAATGACGAACTGGATCGCCTCGCCGCCAATCTCAACGAGATGCTTGACCGTGTGCAGGCGTTGATGGAGAGCCTGCGGCAGGTCTCCAGCGACATAGCTCACGATCTACGGACCCCGTTGAGCCGGCTGCGCCAGCGGCTTGAGGGAGCGCGACTGAAGTCGCACAGCATCGAGGGCTATGAGGCTCTCGTTGACGACGCGATCGCCGAGATTGATGCGATCATCAAGACCTTTGCAGCCCTGCTGCGCATCGCCCAGATCGAGGCCGGCACGAGAAAGTCTGGGTTTTCGAACGTTGATCTGTCGAGCGTGTTTCGGTCGATGGAGGAGGCGTACGCAGTGGTCGCCGAGGACCGGCGGCAAACCCTTACCGCCAAGATTGAGCCTGATATTTGCATTCGTGGCGACCGCGAACTGCTGACGCAGATGCTCGCCAATCTCGTCGAGAACGCGATCCGCCACACTCCGGAGGGAACGCATATCGTGCTTGCTCTTGACCGCAGGTCGAAAGGGCCCGCCGGCATTGTCGCAGACAACGGACCAGGGGTTCCGGCGGAGGCACGGGAACAGATCTTCCGGCGGTTCTTTCGGCTTGAGCGAAGCCGAACGTCTGCAGGCAGCGGGCTTGGCCTATCTCTGGTTGCGGCGGTTGCGGAGCTGCATGGTATAGCAATCACACTCTCCGACAACGCGCCCGGCCTCAAGGTCATGCTCGAATTCGCGATAGAGAAACCAGCGTGGCCGCATTCACCCAAGCCGTAACCGACTTTATCGTCCAGCACCCGAACTGGGCCGGCCTATTGGTGTTCTTTACGGCCGCAGCGGAGGCAATCGCCGTGATCGGGTCGATTGTACCCGGCACCACGATCCTAATCGGTGTCGGGGCCGTCGTCGGCCTCGGTCACCTGCCGCTTTGGCCAATCCTCATCTGGGCTACCCTCGGCGCTATCGCCGGAGACGGCGTATCGTATTGGCTCGGTCACCGCTATCGCCACCGCATCGTCCAGATCTGGCCGTTTTCGCGGCGTCCTCAGCTGCTCTCCGAAGGCGAGGCCTTCTTTCTTCGGCACGGCGCAAAAAGCGTCGCCATCGGACGTTTCCTGCCGGTAACGCGCGCGACGGTTCCGCTCGTCGCCGGCATCCTCGGCATGAGTCCGGTACGGTTCTATGCTGCAAATGTGCTGTCTGCTATCGCTTGGGCACCACTGCACATTCTGCCGGGCGCAGCAGCCGGCGCTTTGCTTGCGGTCGTCGGAGGGATCAGCGGTCGTCTCCTGGCCGTGCTGGTCGGGTTCATCGTGCTCACGATCGTCGGAATCTGGCTGCTGCGGTTTGCGGTTCTCAGCGCGCTGCCTCTCCTCGCCCGCGCTCAAGCTGCAGCCGTTTCCTGGGCACGGGGACGAACTGGATTGGTATCGCGCCTGATCATGGGCGCCCTGGATCCTGACGATCCGAGCACCCGCACTGTTCTGCTCCTTGGTGCCGTTCTAGTTGCCAGCGGCGTTGGTTTCATCGGCGTTGTTCAGGGTGTCGTCACGCAGGACCAGCTCGTCCAGGCGGATGCTGCGATTAGCCATCTGATCCAAAGTCTTCGCACGTCTTGGGGCGATGACGTCATGGTGGTGTTGACGATGCTCGGCGACTCTGTCGTCACCGCGTCGGTCGCGGCGGCAACGGGTGGCTGGCTGGCGTGGTGTCGCAAATGGCGGTTGCTTGCAGGCTTCAGCACCGCGCTCGTGCTCGCCGCGGGATCGGTGATGGCGCTCAAAGTTGCACTTCATGTACCTCGACCGATTCAGTACTCCGTGGGTGCGGACGCCTTCAGCTTTCCGAGCGGTCACGCAACCATGGCCGCGACACTTTACGGCATGCTGGCGTGGCTGATGTGGACGTCGCTCTCCGGGCGTTGGCGCTTCGCTCCGCTGGCAGCCGGTGGAGCCCTGGTCGCTGCGATTGCCGCCTCGCGCATTTATCTCGCGGCCCACTGGCCATCGGATGCTGTCGCTGGAGTCCTGTTTGGCTTTGGTATCGCTGCTGTTTTCGGGCTCGTCTTTCACCGGATCGCGTCGACAAACCTACGGCCAGCCGGTCTGGCATCAGCAACTTTCGCCACCCTCCTGATCGTCGGCTGTTGGCATTCATTCAGAGCGTTTGACGATACCTTGACGACCTACGAGCGACGAAATGACGTGGTCGTGTTTTTTCAGCAAACTTGGCTCGACGGTGATTGGCGGCTTCTGCCGCAACGCCGGATCGATCTCGGCGGCGAAACGGAGGAGCCTTTCGTGCTGCAGTGGGCCGGCTCCGCCGAACAGCTGCGGAGACGGCTGTCGGCAGCTGGTTGGAAATCTCCCGTTGATTGGTCTCTCCAAACCGTGGCGGGCTTCGCGAAGAACGCGACAGCCGCGACGGAATTACCGATTTTGCCTGCTTTGCATGACGGACGTGCGCCCGTACTGACCCTCATAGGACCGCGGGCGACAGCAGACACTCGCATTGTCCTGCGCGCATGGCCTTCCGCGTTCGCGGTGAGCGCGGACCGAGGGAGACGTCCTATCCTCCTCGCATCCATCCTCCCCGAACGCGTCGCTCACCCGTGGGGCATGGTTTCAATCCCGCGGGAACATGGTGTTGCGAGGGGTGGGCCGCAAACTGATTTGATCGGCGCACTTTCCGTCGTCAGCCGGATCGTGCCGGTTTCTGGCGCATCGACAATGGGATCGAACCCGGTCCTCTTGCTGGCTCATCCATAGCAAACCATCCGCCGAGACCCCTCCCGTGGCTGCGATGGTGTGGCGTACGCATCCAGTTATGGCCGTCTCGTGGGAGAGGGCGGTTTTGCGCAGGATGCCGACTTGAGAGCAAAGCTGGCGATAGCGCGAGACCCATGTCATCCGGGCGGGTCAACAAGCGGGTCGATGTTTTGGGGCGCCTCAAGCAGCGTACAGCTGTGGCTGGCAGCCGCGCATACGGAGACGCGGCGCGCCACCGTCAGAATGTCGAGGATTAGGGTTTGTAGACATTCATTGATGAGTAGCTGGGGAGCGGTGTGAGACTTCGCGTATTGCGAGTCTGGTCGCGGTTTTTTTGGGCGGGAAACGAGTCTAGCAACGGTCGTTGAAATCGGATTCAAGGCTGGAAAAATGGAGGTCCGAAACGGATTCAGTGAGTGCGAAATCCGCAGCGTGCCCGCCAGCGAAGTTGAGGAAGCCGTCGTCGCTCAGGTCCGCGCCTTGCTCCGCACCCCTGAGATCATTGCGCAAACGTGGGCGGCCGCGAGGGACGACGCGAATGTCCCAGAACGCGAGGTGGTCAAGTCCATCACCGATTTCGAACTGCTGTGGGATGAGTTCTTCCCGGCTGAGCAGGCTCGATTCATTCGGCTCTTCGTTGAGCGGGTCGATCTTTCGCTTGACAGCATCGAGGTTCGCCTGCGGGCCGAGGGACTGCAGACGTTGGTCGAAGAGCTACGGACACGGGAGGCCGAAGCAGCATGAAAGCCAGACGCAAGATCGCAGGAAAGAACTGGGAATTTGACGGCAAGATCATCACCGTGCGAATTCCGATGACCTTCAAGCGTAAGGGCGGACGCAAGGTAATCATCGCACCGGAGGGCGGAGACGCATGGGCACCGACAAAACCGCGTCGGGATGAGACGCTGATTCGCGCGTTGGCGCGCGCGTACCGATGGTAGCGGATGATAGACGAGGGGGCGTATCGTTCGGCAACCGAACTAGCCGAGGCCGAGAAGATAACGCGGAGCTACGTTACGCGGCTTCTGCACCTGACACTGCTTGCGCCGGATATTCAGGAGGCGATCCTAGATGGAAGGCAATCTAAGGGCACAACGGTGGAGGGCCTAACGAAGGTGATGCCAGGAGGGTGGCGGGAGCAGCGAACCCTACTTGTTCCGAAGGCGGACCAAAGGCAGTCCCGTTAATGGGAGTGCCGCGGGTTGCCTCGGGTTTCGATGATGTCGAGGTAGACGGTGGCCGGTTCCAGGCAGGCCCCGGTCGCAAGCTGGCCGACGAACGCCCGGTAGATCTCCTGCCACGGCGTCTGGTGTTTGAGTTCGAGAAGCGGCATCGATTTGCTGCGTTGTTTTATCTCCTCATCCGATAGCATCACGTTGACTTGGCGCTTGCTGAGGTCGATGCGCACGCGGTCACCGGTCTTGAGGTAGGCGAGGCCGCCGCCGACCACTGCTTCCGGTGACGCGTTTAGGATCGAGGGGCTAGCCGAAGTCCCGCTTTGGCGGCCGTCGCCCACACACGGGAGCTCGGTGATACCGTTCCTAATCAATTGGTCGGGCGGCTGCATGTTCACCACCTCGGCAGAGCCAGGATAACCGACCGGTCCGCAGTGGCGGATGAACAGGATGCAGTTTTCATCGATGCCGAGAGACGGATCGTTGATGCGGTGGTGGTAATCCTCCGGCCCGTCGAAGACGACGGCCCTACCCTCGAAGGCATACTCGTCGCCCGGCGTCGACAGGTAACGCTCGCGGAAGGCCTTGCTGATCACCGAGGTCTTCATCACTGCAGTGTCGAACAGATTGCCGCCGAGGACGACGTAGCCGGCCCGTTGCAACAGCGGATCGGAAACTGTGTGGATGACGTCGCGGTCGGTGGGTTCGGCGTCGGCACAGTTTTCGCCGATGGTGTGTCCGGAAACGGTGAGCGCATCGGTACGAATCCGCCTCGCCTGCAGCAACTCGTAGATCACGCTCGGCACGCCACCGGCGCGGAAGAACCCTTCTCCGAGATGGTGGCCCGCCGGCTGCACGTTGACGATCAGCGGCACGTCGTGGCCGATGTCCTGCCAATCGTCGAGCGTGAGTTCGACCCCCATGTGGCGGGCAATGGCGATCAGATGGATCGGGCAGTTGCTGGAGGCGCCGATGGCGGAGGCGACGACGATGGCATTCTCGAACGCCGCGCGGGTCATGATCTTCGACGGTTTCAGGTCCTCCCGGACAAGCTCAACAATCCGTCGGCCGGTAGCGTGGGCCATCTGGCCACGCTCCCGGTAGGGCGCCGGGATGGCGGCGCAACCGGGAAGCGACATGCCGAGTGCCTCGGCCAACGCGTTCATCGACGAGGCAGTGCCCATGGTATTGCAGTGGCCGATGCTGGGTGCTGACGCCGCAACCATCTCCATGAACCCCTCGTAATCGATCTCTCTGGCGGCCAGCAGTTTGCGCGCGTGCCAGACGACGGTGCCGGAGCCAACGAGTTTGCCCTCGTGGTAACCATCGAGCATGGGGCCACCAGAAAGCACGATCGCAGGGATGTTGACCGCTGCCGCCGCCATCAGGCACGCCGGTGTTGTCTTGTCGCAGCCGGTCGTCAGGACCACACCGTCGAGGGGATAGCCATGCAGGACCTCGACCAGCCCAAGAAAGGCGAGGTTGCGGTCAAGCGCGGCGGTCGGGCGCTTGCCGGTTTCCTGCAACGGGTGGACCGGAAACTCCATGGGAATGCCCCCGGCCTCGCGAATGCCGTCCTTGACGCGAGAGGCAAGCTGCAGATGGTGGCGGTTGCACGGCACCAGGTCGCTACCGGTCTGAGCGATGCCGATGATCGGCCTTCCCGCCTGCAACTCCTCTCGGGTGAGGCCGTAGTTCAGATACCGCTCCAAATAGAGCGCGGTCATTCCGGGCTCGGCTGGATCGTCGAACCAGAGCTGGCTGCGCAGTTTCGTGGAACCTCCCGCCGTCATCCTCCTGTCCCTCCCTGAGTACTCGCCGGCGCCGGCGACCCCAACTTGGTAGTCTCACTTGTCGGTCATGAGGCGGGATCATCCTCATGACGACGTCCCTCTCGGAGAGGGCACCCTCGCCGACCCAACCTGGCCCACAATGTGTAATTAAATTTACTACATTTGTGCCAAAATAGGCAAGGCTTGTCTTGACAAAGTGGCGAGGATTTAGGTAAATTTTCTACACAGCAAACACGATTGGAAACTTCATGTTGGGCGCCATCGCCGAATCGCTGACACAGCTGCGGCCGGCAGAGCAAAAGGTCGCGGAACTCGTGCTCGCTGATCCATCCGGAATCGTCCACAAGTCAATTACGGCAGTGGCAGCGGAAGCCGAGGTCAGCGAGCCGACTGTGTTGCGGTTTTGCCGATCCGTAGGCTACAGCGGCTTCCAGTCCTTCAAGATCGCGTTGGCGCGCTCCCTAGGAGCCGGCATTCCGTACGTTTTTCAAGGACTTGCGCCGGATGACGGCGTAGATCAGCTGCTCGAAAAGATTTGCGGTCACGCACAGAAGGCATTCGCAGACCTTCGCGCGGGTCTCAATGCCGAGCGTCTTGATCAGGCGATATCGGCATTGGACCGAGCTCGTCACATCGAGTTCTACGGGGCCGGGGCGTCGGGTGTGGTCGCCAGGGATGCCCAGCACAAGTTCCTGCGCCTCGGCGTTCCGATCAGCGCCTACACCGACAGCCATCAGATGGTCATCAGTGCGGCGTCCCTCCAGCCGGACGAAGCAGCGGTCGTTATTTCTCACACCGGACGCAGTCGCGATGTTCTTTACGCCGCCGAGGTGGCGCTGATGCAGCACGCGACGGTCATCGGAATAACGTCGGCGAATACGCCGCTCGCGGAGCGATGCTCGGTACCCCTCGTCATGCCAACGAACGAAGATACCGGCATCTACATGCCGATGGTGTCTCGTCTCGTTCATATGGTCGTGGTCGATATTTTGGCGGCGGGGATCGCGCTCCGTCGCGGACCGCAGTTCGTTCCCCATCTGCGAAGGGTCAAGGAGAAGTTGAAGGGCTTGCGGGTATCCGAAGCCGAAGATCGGGCTGCCGCCGCATCCTAGATCGGTCCGCCGAGGTTGGAAGACAAACAAGAACTCATGGAGTTTGATAGAGGAGGAAGACATGAGATTGCTGAGGAAAACAGTCGTTGTTGCGGGTGCAGCCATTGTCGCGGCATCCGTCCCCGCGGTCATGCCGTCGGCGGCAGAATACGAATGGACCATGCAGACGTCGGAAACCGCCGGCGAACCCCAGTTCGAGATTAAGAAGGGCTGGGCCAAGAACGTCGAAACGATGAGTGGTGGACGGGTCAAGATCGAGGTCCTGCCGACCGGCGCGGTGGTACCTCACAACCAAACCCTGGAAGCCGTCGGCGCCGGCATCCTTCAGGGACACCTGACCGACCCCAGCTACTTCTCTGGACAAGATCCGGCGTTCAGCATGCTCGGCAACTTGGTCGGTGCCTGGGGTGATCCCCTCGAGTTCCTCGAATACATGAAATACGGCGGCGGTGAGCAACTCTACAATGAACTGGTCGAGCCCTACGGCGTTCACCTGATTTGCGCCGCCGCCACCGGTCTCGAGGCTTTCGTCAGCAAAAAGCCCATCCGCTCGGTGGCCGACCTCAAAGGGCTGAAGCTCCGCGCCCCAGAGGGCATGGTCTACGACATCTTTAGCAAGGCTGGCGCGGCACCGGTCAACCTGCCGGGCTCGGAGGTCTACACGGGTCTGGAGAAGGGTGTCATCGATGCTGCCGACTACACCGTTTTCGCCACTAACCACGCGCAGGGCCTGCATTCCTTTGCCGGCTTTCCGAGCTATCCCGGATTCCACTCGCTGCCCATGGTCGCCGTCTCGGTCAACAAGCAGATCTGGGATGGCCTGCAGGACGACGTGAAGACGATTCTCAAGGTCTCGTGTGACGACATGGCTTTCGACCTTGTTTTCACGCTCAAGGGTCTGGATCTCAAGGCGGTGCAGGAGGCGCGCAAGGACCCCAAAATCGAGATCATCGACATGCCGGCGGAAGAGCGGAAAAAGTTCCGCAACATCGCCAAGGAGGAGTGGGCCAATTGGGCTAAGAAGAACGCTCTGACCCAGAAAGTCTACGACTCCGTCGTGAAGTTCCTTGAAGAACGCAATCTGATGTAGCCGGCAGGCGCGGGGCGAGCTGCAGCTGTCGTTCGCCTCGCGCCTATTCCTTGTTGCGCCGTCGGACGACGATCGTCTGGGAGGGGCTGACCAATGGCACAAGACGAAAACTTCCCGGGTACGGGCGCTGCCGCGACACCGGCCCCACAGCGAGAAGAGATCAACCTCCGCACATCTCTCGACCGCCATGTCAATTCGGCGGGCGCGGCGATCTCCTGGCTCGCCCTTGCCGCTATGGCGATTTCGGTCTGGGAAGTCATCATGCGATACGTCTTCGACTCCCCGACCTCATGGGTCCATGAGACGGTCGTCTTCCTCATCGCCTGCATCTTTGCGCTCGGCGGCCCCGTCGCTCTCGCCCGAGACAAGCACATCCGTATCCGCGTCATCTACGACGCGGTTTCACCGGCCGTGCGACGTGTTTTCGATGTCATCAACAGTGTCGTCACCCTCCTGTTCACCATCGGCATATCCTATGCCGCATACGTAATGTTCTGGCGGGCCTCCCACAATCCGGCCGGGAATTGGCAGCTGGAGCGCTCGGGCACATCGTGGAATCCGCCGTTCCCGGCCTTGACCAAAGCCGTCATCCTTATCGCCGTCGCGCTCATGATGCTGCAGGCCTTCCTCCACGTCATCCACGCCGTCCGCGGGTCGACGGCGCCCGGCAAAAAAGAGGGGGCGCAGTGACATGGGCCTCGGAATGAACACTCTCGGCATCGAAGCCGGCACTTATATCCTCATCGGCAGCATCTTTGTTCTTTTGCTTCCTGGTCTGCCGCTAGCCTTCAACACCGGTCTGGTCGCGTTGATCTTCACCTTCGGCTGGTTCGGACCGACCGCCTTGCCACTGGTCACCGCCCGCGTCTACGGATTCATCACCGAATACTCGCTGGTGGCGGTCCCGATGTTTGTGTTGATGGCGTCCCTCCTGGATCGCTCCGGCATCGCCCGCGACCTGTTCAATGCCATGCGCATCTTCGCTGGACGCCTGCCCGGTGGGGTCGGCGTCCAGACCCTGGTCGTGGCGTTCTTTCTCGCGGCCATGTCGGGGATCATCGGTGGCGAGATCGTGCTGCTCGGGATCCTCGCCCTGCCGCAGATGCTGCGGCTCGGTTATGACCGCAGTATCGCCATCGGCGTATGCTGCGCCGGCGGCTCGCTGGGCACAATGGTGCCGCCGTCCATCGTGCTGATCATCTACGGCCTGATGGCCAGTGTCAGCATCGCCGATCTGTTCGTCGCCGCCATTACGCCGGCGACCATTTTGATGCTTTCCTACGTCACATACGTCTTGGGGCGATGTGCACTAAATCCGGAGCTTGGTCCGCCTTTACCACTGGAAGAGGCGAAGATGCCGGCGACCGAGAAACTGCGCGCCGCCAAGTCGGTGGTGCTGCCGGCACTGATCGCGTTGATGGTTCTTGGCAGCATCTACGGCGGCGTCGCCTCGGTCACGGAAGCGGCATCGATGGGCGCCTTCGGCGTGCTGATCGCGATCCTCATTCGCCGCGAGTTCTCGTTTCGCGTCCTTCAGGAAAGCGTCACCCAGACCCTCAATACTTGCGGCATGATCATCTGGATCGGCATCGGCGCCGCGGCCCTGGTCGGCGTCTACAACCTGATGGGAGGCAACCGTTTCGTGTCCCAGTCGATCCTCGGCATCGAGGCCGCTCCTGTCATCATCATCCTGATCATGATGGGCATCCTGGTCGTTCTCGGTCTGTTCCTCGACTGGATTGGCATCGCCATGCTGACCCTGCCGATCTTCGTGCCAATCATCAAGCAACTCGGCTACGATCCGATCTGGTTCGGAATCCTGTTCTGCGTCAACATGCAGGTTTCGTTCCTTAGCCCGCCATTCGGTCCCGCAGCCTTCTACCTCAAGGGTGTGGCGCCGCCCGGCATCGAGCTCCCGCACATCTTCAAGGCTGTCCTGCCGTTCATCGCACTTCAGTTCATCGTTCTGATTCTGCTTCTGTTCGTTCCAGACTTGGCCATGTGGATGCTGAGATAGGAGCCGGAGGCCGTGAAGATTACCAAGCTCAGGACTTGGCCGGTCCCGCCGCGCTGGTTGTTCCTCAAGATCGAGACCGACGAGGACATCCACGGTTGGGGCGAGCCGGTGATCGAGGGAAGAGCGGCCACCGTCGAAGCCGCCGTCCATGAACTCGCCGACATAATCGTCGGTCGCGATCCGCGCCGTATCGAGGACATCTGGAACACCCTCTATCGCGGTGGCTTTTACCGGGGCGGGCCGATCCTGATGAGCGCCATAGCCGGCATCGACCAAGCACTCTGGGACATCAAAGGTCGGGCGCTCGGTGTTCCCGTCCACGAACTGCTCGGCGGGGCATGTCGGCAAAAGATGCGCATGTACTGTTGGATTGGCGGCGACCGTCCCAATGATATCGGTCGCCAAGCGAGAGAGGTAGCGGCCAAGGGGTTTACC